>JAXHTA010000041.1:0-13745 GCA_034190285.1 Thermodesulfobacteriota bacterium
TGAGTTCTCTATAATGTTGAATTGAGCACCAGAGTTGACAGTATCTGCACCCCGTACAATCATCCGGTTCAGCAACTAGTACCTTCATTATTGCCTCCTTTTCAAGTCTCTGGGTTCCTGTTTACCCCCCACCAGCCAGGACTGGGGAGAAGATGCTTACCCGATCACCTTCTTTAAGGACATGATCATGTGATAAGACCATCTTGTTTACCTTGGTCCTCTTCCTGGAATTCGGAGCCACACGGAACCTATCCAGGATATCAGTGACCCTTGTCCCTTTTTCGACCTCCACTTCCAGCAAAAGACCCTTCTTAATCGGCGACAGGAAGGCCTGTTGGGAGCCGAATACCTCCACCTCGATATTCATCTATCATGTTCTCCATCCATGATGTTGGCAACTTCTATTTGTCCCTCCATCAAGTCCAGAAAAATAATCCTGTTTCTAAGAGGAACGCCCTTCCCCGTCAGCACCTTTATGACCTCCATTACCTGGATAGATGCCACTGCGCCGACCGTCGGGGAGAGATTCCCAAGGATAGCTTCTATCCCGGTTTCAGGCAGGTCATGCTCTTCCCCGTAAATAAGACGGAGCCCAGGATCTCTTGGATATATGACCGATACCTGACCCCAGGCGCCGCCGACCGCACCGTGTACCAGGGGGATATCGTACTGGCTGCATTTTCTCTCCAATAAGAATCTATCGCTGAAATTGTCCAAGGCATCCACGGCCACGTCAACCCCGTTCAATATGACGTCCAGGTCTCCCTCTCCCAGATATCTGTCTATCGGATCGATATGGATGGCGCTGTTTATTTCCGTAAGCCTTTCAAATGCCACCTTCGTCTTACTCTCTCCAAGCACCTTTTCAGAGGACAGTATCTGCCGGTTGAGGTTGTTCTCCTCGAATTGGTCACCATCCGCGACAACCAGTCTGCCGATGCCGACCCTGGCCAGTAGTTCCGCAATTGTCCCACCCAATCCACCGAGCCCGACCAGGAGGACCTTCGATTCTAGGAGCCTTTTTTGCTCATTCAGACTGAGGAGACTTGAATTTCTAAGATACCTATCAGGTATTATGCCCTGAGACAGGGAGGCGATCTCCACCTCTCGCCTTGAAAGGTCAAAGTCGCTTGATATCTCGGCTGTTGCGGCCAAGGTCAAAACGCCGGCCTTTTCCCCGGAAGATTTCGATTTAACAATACTTCTCCCGGATAAGAACTCCTCCAAGGATTCCCCTGCCCTCAATTGACGGCCTCTTCTCTTATAAGGAATGGAAATAGTTGTGTCGCCTTTGACTTCTGTGCACAAATAGGACACTGGGTTATTTCAGGTAATTGAAGCCCGGCTTCTTTGGCCCGCGCTTCCATTCTCTCTGCCTGGAACTTAGGAATAATGCCTTTCTTACATCCCTGGCAGATCAAGAGTTCGGTCTCTATCTTTTCCTCCGGGACCGGTTGTAGGACTTTGGATAGATCCAGCTCATCCATGAGTTCCAATGCATCTTCGGGACATGCCACCACACATCTGGCACAACCAACGCACCTTTGATGGAAATGGCTAAATGTCCTAAAATGATTTATTTCCGTTATGACTATGGCGCCGGCAGGGCAACTCAGGGCACATGCACCGCAGCCGACACAGTTTTCTTCGTCGTACTTGAGCTTTCCGAAGAGAAATAAGCCCTTATCGAGCCTGACCGGCGATGCCCTGTTGATTTCGGTTTCAGACGAACTTGAAAGCCTCTTCAAGGTTTGTATCAGCTCTTCGCGGTTTTTCAATTCTACCTTATCAGGCATCTATCTTTCCGTTCACCGGGGCCAAAAAGCACGGCAAAGTCATATTCGGCGTACTGTCTGAATGACGGGCGGAGAATGATGTGGGGTCAGTGTCCTCCGGCCGGTAGAGTTACGGGGCCGGTGGGCGTTATCTCGGTCTCAGGCCCGAAATCAAAGACCTTTTCTATTTCTTCCGGTGGTACATCGAAGACCGCGTTACTTGGAGGAAAGGGTTCATCCATGATGAATTCCGGGAGTGTGTCCGCCCCTTTGCTGAATCCAGCCTCTTCATTGAATGCCCTTTCAATCTGCAAGACTTCTTTGGCGATGTTCATGGCCTTTTCAGTGGAGAAATCAAAGCCATACTGGGCGCTGATCAGCTGGAAGATGTATTCATGAACCGGAACACCTGCAAGGTGCCATGGGAAGAAGCAAAAACCCGGGGAGTCACACATGGAAATGATAGAGACCTGGGCATCCCTGGATCTCTTGGCCTGACCTTCGGAGCCGTGCGGGTCTTCCTGGCTGAATCCACAGGTGTGATCGCTACCCTGAGGCGAACTGGCATAGGTAACGCCTGCGCCGTTTATGGCTCTTGGCTCCCAGGCGGGAAACCCGAGGCCCTTTGCCGCCGGCACCCTTGTTATTCCAAAGACCTTGCCTGTGACGACCGCTCCCTGGCCGAGGATTCTCCCCAGGATTGTGCCCTTTCCCACTTCCTTCAACAGCTCAATTGCCCTGGATGAGTCTTGAAAGTGCATCAGACCTGCCTCTGCCGCAACGGCAAGGGCGTTTCCCATCTCTATAGTGTCCAGGCCAAGATCGTCACACAGGCGGTCCATGGCGGCTATGGCGTCCAGATCACCTATCCCAAGGTTTGCGCCCAGAATAGCAAGGGTCTCAAACTCCAGGGCGGAGGTAACGTGCTTTCCCTCTTTGTCCACAAAATTCACGGCGCACCCTACGAGACACCCGGGCATGCAAGGACGCCCTCCCGGGGTTCCTCCTCTTTCTCTTATCAATTCTTCCGTCCTTCCCGGCCCGATATCTCCCGCCTTTTCAAAGGAGCCGGACCTGTGATTTCTTGTAGGAAGACTGCCGATCTGGTTGGCCATCTCAACGCCCACAGACGATCCGAACTGATGGAGCATCTGGAGCATGGGTGATTCCTTGGAGAGTATTTCAACAAGCCGGGCGTTAGCCTTGGAAAACAGGTCGCTATTTTTCGGAGCTACACTCTGGGTTCCAGAATCGTCAATGACCACTGCCTTAACACCTTTAGATCCCATAACGGCGCCCATTCCACCCCTGGCCGCATGGTGAGCGGGCCTTCCCTCAATATCGGTGACCGCCACGCTGGCCGCGGCCATCTTCGCCTCGCCTGCGGGACCAACGGAGATAATGCCTACGCCCTTTCCATGGGCCTCGCGCAGCCTTTCGGCCAGTTCATAGTTCCCAAGGCCCTTGAATTCGCTGGCAGGGAGGATCGTCAGCCCTGCCCTGTCAATTTTCAATACGTATGGCCCTTCTTCTTTGGGCAGCCCTTCAATGATGATTGCCTTGACTCCCAGCCTTCCCAGTTTTGAACCTGCGCTTCCCCCCGCGTTTGCTTCATTGATAGTCCCTGTGAGAGGACTTTTCGCCGCAACTGACAGACGTCCGGAAGAGGGGACAGGTGAACCTCCGAGCATCCCCGGGGCAAGAACCAACTTGTTTTTCTCACCCAGGGGGTGGCAGGGCGCATATACCTCTTTACAAATGACCATGGAGCTCAGCGCCCTGCCTCCTACTTGTTCAAATTCCTGTGCGACCTCTTCGGCGGAAACCCCAAGACTTTCCATGTTAACCCTTAATATCCTCTCCAATTGGCACCTCCTTAGCCCTGAAATAATATTGATTATAGTGAAGAGTCATGGAAAAGAGCCCTCACCGGATCTCTCCATATACCCAGGCCGAGCAAAAAACTCTCTCCTGCCCTCGAGTACGCATGACTATGATTATAAGTGCTCTGATTTCTAATAGTTGACTGCTACCTGGGTAACTTCTCAAAAAGTCCGGGTATATCCCCTATCCAAGGGACATGTGGGTCTCTTCTTCAAAGGCCGCAAAGTTTTGCCTGATTTCATGGAACGGCGGTGTTGCCGTAAAATTCATCCGAGGACAGCCCCATAGGAGGCCCAGTCAATAAGCGGCCGCCCTTTCCGCCTGTACTGAGGTAGTATTTAATTAGCCAGAGGGCGTTGAAGGTGCGGCGTAAGAATTTATGTTGCGGCCCTTAAAAAAGAGACCCACATGGCCCTTTTGTATTCCCGGACTTTTTGAGAAGTTACCTACCTGGCCGGTGTGGCAGTGAAAACTGGTAAGGCAATTCTGGCATAAGGCCTTCCTTGTCTCAATGATATTTCGGTTAGATATCCGCCATGGTCAAAAGGGCCCTGAGTGGCAAAGGGAACTTACAAGGTATTGCACCGGTGGAAAACACTGCTTTACTTCCCTCCGAGTGGATTATGGATTCGGTACCGGAGTAACGCTTGTCATGTGTGGTGAGAACGTGGTGCTATGATGTGGCCCTCCCTCCTCAAAGAGAGAAATGGGTCTTTCCTTATGAAACGCCCTTAGCGGATCCCTTACACATGTCCAAGCGCGTTCAGGCGAGTGCTACGGTCAATCAAGTCCTTGATCAAGGCAGAACCCGAATTTCGGAAAAACGGTCATTAGAGTAGAATAAAAGCCTCGGCGGAGAATCTTTTCATAAGTGATTCAGCCCACCCCATTCTTTTTTATGATTGACTTCAGGCAATATACTTAGTGTAATCTATCTTAAACAATTACTACTGACCTAAATGGTTTGTCAACACCTATTCAACAATTATAGCTGTAAGGAAATGTCTTACTTGTCTATGTAAGAGCCGCCTTGGCCGCTTTCCTGAAAATGAGGTTTCGCGTCCGAACCCACTCCTGCAAAGGCTATGTTTTCGAAAATGACAATTGCTGGCCCCTTTAAACGACGCTTTTGTTAAGATCGGCCAAAGCTGGCGACCGATAACAGCCGTCTTCTGAATGCCTGCTTGATTTCCGGTTGGGACGCTGATTCGTGTCCGGTATTTCAGTTTTTGTGGGGGAACCGCTTAGGAGGGCATCTCGGCAGGATTGCCCGTCTGAGAGCGTTCCCGCTAAAGCAGGTAGAGTAATCAAAGTCTTTTCCTATGGCGTTTGGGGGGATAATGTGATGACATATGATTTTGCCATTATAGGTGGTGGGCACAATGGCCTCGTTGCAGGAACGTTTTTGGCCAAGGCTGGAAGAAATGTCATTGTCCTTGAAAAGGAAGATGTAGTCGGGGGCGCGGTAAAGACAAGAGAACTTACACTCCCTGGATTCAAGCATGATCAGTTTTCCGCATTCCATCCACTGTTCGTGATGTCTCCAGTGTATGAAGAATTAAAGGAAGATCTTTCAAAAAACGAGGTCAAATATTTTACCTTTTCTCGCTGTTTTGCCAGTATCTTCCCCGACGGCGACAGTGTACTATGTTATTCTGATCTGGGTAAGACTCTCTGCTCACTAGAGAAGCACTCCAAGGCGGATGCAGATGCTTGGAATGACCTTTACAGCCAATACCTAAAGATTAAGGCCCCAATGCTGTCGATGATGTATAGCCCCTTTTCAGCTTTTTCCATGATCAAGGCGGGGTTAAAATTCTGTAGGGCATTGGGACGACAGGAATTCATGAGGTTCTTGCGTCAGGTCATGATGTCGCCTCGGGATTTCGCAGACTATTTTTTCAAGAGCGAAAAAGCCAAGGCATGGATTGTTCCATGGGCCTTTCATCCCGATTATGGACCGGATGTCAGCGCTGGCTCCATGTTTGCCCTCCTTACAGCCGGGGCTCAACAAGAATTGGGCCTATCAGCACCGGAGGGGGGAGGAGGAATGCTCACTCTTGCCCTTTCCAAAGTGATAGAGTCACAGGGAGGAGAGGTCATAACTGATGCCCACGTAACAAAAATAACTGTGAAGGACGGCAAGGCAGTTGGAGTGGAGCTAATAGATGGCTCTAAGATAGAGGCCAAAAGGGGCGTCATCGCTAGTTTGGAGCCGAGACAGTTGTTTTTCGAATTGGTCGGAGAGGAGCATCTGAACGGAGAATTCCTCGCGTTGGCCAAAGGGTACAGATATGGCGTGGGAGGTATGAAGATAGATTTAGCCCTTGATTCACCTGTGGAGTGGATTGCGGGTGAAGAAGTTGGAAAGACAGGCTTTTTGCATGTGGGGCCGTATGTCAATGATATAGCCCGTGCATATCATGAGGCGATATGTGGTTTGTTGCCTTCTGATCCGTTTATATTCTTTGGCAACCACACTGTACTGGATCCCCGGAGGGCTCCTGAAGGGAAACATACGGGATGGATACTTGTGAGGGGTGTTCCATCTGAGATTAAAGGTGATGCCGCCGGCAAGATTGGTTCAACAGACTGGGATGATGTCAAGAAGTACTACGCTGATAGAGTTATAGATAAGGTTACTGAATATGCGCCTAATTTCAAGGATATTATTATTGGCATGCATATCCAATCACCTGTGGATTTTGAAAGAAATGATCTCAATCTTGTGGGAGGAGACATGGTGTCAGGCAGTCATCATCTGGACCAGAACTACATGTTCAGACCATTTCCAGGCTTCTCTAAATATAAGACACCAATCAAGAATCTGTATATGACAGGCGCCTCCACGTATCCTGGCGGAGGCATGAATGGCGCGTCAGGTTACATAGTTGCAAAGCTGCTATGTTGATTGATTGACATCGGTATCCCTTTGGATATTCCTATGTTTGATTTCTGAGCATAACGCGGAGATTGAACAAAAAGCATATTTCTGAATGGACACGATCTTGAAAAAGAGGAGATAAAATGAAATTAAAAGGAAGTAAAACTGAAGAAAACTTGCTGATGGCTTATGGAGGGGAATCACAAAACAGGAACTTATACACTTTCTTTGCATTACAGGCAAGAGAAGAAGGCTATGAGCAGATTGCTGAGATCTTTTTGAAAACGGCAGATAATGAAAAAGAACATGCCAGACAAGAACTCAAATTGATCCAAACAGGAGAAGTGGAGCTTTCAGGTATTATCCCCGTTAACGGTATTGGCGATACCGAATCCAACCTGAGAGTGGCGGTAAATGGAGAGCATTATGAACAGACAATAATGTATCCGGGGTTCGCTAGGACGGCTGATGAAGAAGGCTTTGCTGAAATCGCTGCTATGTTTCGCTATATAGCTGGTGTCGAGGCATGGCACGAAAGTAGGTTCAGTGCCCTTCTCAACAGCGTTGAACAAGCAAAGGTCTTTAACAAAGACGTTGTTGTTAAATGGAATTGCAGGATTTGCGGATATTCACCTGAAAGCAAGGATGCCCCAGCAACCTGCCCCTTATGTGACTATGGTCAAGCTCATTTCGAGTTAATAGGGGAAAACTATTAACAGGGATGTCTTGTAACACTTCAGCCCTTTGAAACAGATGTAAGCTTGTTAAGGACAAGTGCGGAGTCTTTCTTGGAAAGGCCTTCTCCCTCCGCTGCCTAACAGACCCCTGTTTATGGCCCAGGGGGCACATGCTACGAGCTGTACAAAACCGGAGCCTCTTCATGAGCTGTCAATATCCCCCTATCTGAGAAGTCTTCGCTGACATAATCCAGACCCAATTCATGCAGAGTCTCTTTTGTAGGAATACCATCGCTATTCCATCCCTTAAACTTGTAATATGCGTCCAGGAGCTCCTTTTCAAGGTCGGGAAATCTCTTCTTCCAATGATCCTCAGGTGGCTTCTCATCGGCCCTCCGCAGGCCTCTCCTTATGTTAAAGGCCCTAACCAGGGTTCGATTCCTCTTGGCTATTTGCCAGAGTCCAGCTTCATCAAGATCCATCCCTGCCGCATACGAGATTAAATCCGGCAAGTTATGTATGTGATATGGAGGTTTCGAGGTAAACGATGAGATACCGGCGCAGATCCCGGTGGCGTCGTCAATGTAGTGCATCAGTTCTTGCCAGTCTACAATCTCACAACATGCTTGGGGAGTTGGATAATATGGGAACGAGTTTTCTCCACGTGGCTCCCAATCCAGAAAATACTGTTTGAATTTCTCATCGGGAACCTGGACCCAATCTTTTATAAAGTCTTCTCTATCCTCTTTGGAAGGAAAGGGCCCCTGAGGGAACTGTCCTTCAATCTGGGTAATTGTTATCTTCTCACCGGTGGCGTGCATGAGGTAATACATTGGGTTCAGCATTGATAGTTTGAGAGGGACCTGTTCATGTTTCTTAATGGTATTATGATCGTAGGCCTCTGCCCCTTTGCCAATCTGACGGGCGGCCCAATAAACACCATTGGCCAAAACATCTCCTATCCCCTCCCGGTGAACAATTTGGTCAAGTAACCAGTAGAATCTCCCCTCGTTATCCGAAGGCATTCCAGGCATATCTTTATCGGTCAAAATACCGGCCTCATAAAGCTCAAGGGCAAAGGCCATCACCTGCGGCGTTGTGAATCCGTCCACTCCATATTCCTGGGCAATGCCAGCGATGTCAAAATTAAAACTCAAATCGTCTGACATGGCCCCCATTGTATAACCAAGTTTCGCTGAAAAGCATTTCCCCATGAATCTTCCAAGTTTCCGGTGGGTAATTATTCCACCGCATTTCACTGGGCAGTTATAGCAGCTTATTAGCCGCTCCACCGATTTGTGATGAATTTCATTCCACTTCTCTTCAATTTCCTCATTCCAAAAATCTTTTCTCCTAGTACGAGCATTTCCCCAGGTGAAATTCTCGGTGTGCCACTTCTCTTCAGATACTGCCATCTCTTGGGGGGAGCCAATTATGCCGCCGCCAAAGGGTAGTACCCCCTTTACCGGATTATTCATTCGGGCTTGTGTATTTTGCAGAACTTCGTTGCAGAGTTCCATGAACTCAGCCGGCCGGGCAATATTGACGTCCTTTGTTCCACGAACGGCTATCGCCTTTATCCCTTTGTCGCCCATAACGGCGCCTACTCCTAATCGACTAGCACTGGACTTGCCTTGTTCGATGGAGGCAAAATAGACCCTGTTTTCACCGGCCAGGCCAATAGAAGCAACCTGGGATTTCGGCTCCTTTAACTCCTGACGAATAAGTTCGGCAGTTTCAAGGGCCCCTTTACCCTGCAAATGAGAGGCATCCCGTATTTCTACCTTGTCATTGTTTATCCACAAGTAAACCAGATCGGGGGACTTACCGCGCAAGACCACTTTGTCATAGCCGGCATACTTCAATTCCGGTGCCCAAAATCCTCCCATCATAGAAAATGCCATCAACAGAGTCTGAGGAGAAATAGTGGAAATAATCGTGCGGTTTGCTCCTGGAGCAGGCGTGCCGCATAGAAGGCCCGTACTAAAAATCAGGGTATTATCGGGAGAGAACGGCTCAATTTCAGGGGGGACCCTGTCCCACAAGATTCTGGCATTAGTGCCTATCCCTCCTAAATAGAGTTTGGTTAATTCCGGATCAGTTTCTACCCTCTCAATGTTTCCACTGGATAGATCAATCTCTAGATTATACCCTGTTTCTGCGTACCTCATATTTCCTCCTCACAGAACACCCTGGTCTGTGCAATGCCACTTGGTCAGATACGATTTTCAGGCACTCAACCAAGACCACGCTCATCTGTTGAGCAAAGGTTAAATCGCGGCAAAAATTCAGCCCTTTAGAAAACAAGGTGCTTTCGCTGTGATATTTCTTGGCAAAGCCGCTAAACATCCTCATTCTGTCAAACGGGGCAGGTTGGCAATGAAATAAAGCGCGGGACAGGCCCGCAAGACAGACTCCCTGAGGTCTTTTTCCGAACAATCAACTCTTTGTTACCTATGATGAGCGATTTTCGTTCAAAAAAGCCTCTCCTGAACGGGTAAGTTGTTGGTATAACTATAGAAAGATTAGATACGCTACTAACCACGAATCAAACCCAATAAGTGGCGAATCATTATGAAGTATAGCACAAATGGAAATAGTAACAATGCTATTATTAGCGATGTTGAACTGACTCGTTTGGACAGTGGATTTTTTGATCAAGAGCTGTTCAAGGTATTTGAGTCCTTGCAGATTGGTTATTCTTGTGGAGGAAAACTCTATGATGACGTAGAGGTCATTGTTTCCAACTGTGCGACGAATCTGTCTGGGGCCGTTATGATAATGGGAAACAGGTTTGGAATTATGTTGAGTTTAGGGATCGCCGTGGGACCTGGAACATGTTCAGACGATGCGTTTTTTGTCGTCCTGTCTATGAAGATAAGCAGATGCTTTTGAAATTCGCCCGGCCTGATACAGTGATATATACCAAAGAACGCCGCTTTCTATTATACTATGGTCAAAGCTTTTTCCCTTTACCAGGCATTCAAAGAGAATGTATGTACACCTGTCGTTGCGGCAAGCAGTTACGCAACTACACTGAGACGAAATATCCTTGACATTCCTGGAAAGATCGTCAGTCATGCCGGAAGAATCACACTCAAAATTACGATATCTACCTGGACAAATCTTGATTTCTATCAGTTATGGCTCAAAAAGCGATACGTTTTGTCGCCTCCCAATTCATATCTATTTTGACAATACTTACTCGCAATTTACTAGCTCACGCAAATTAGAGACGAAAGTCCACAACATATAGCTGAAATACTACTTCAGTGAAAAGAATCGCTCAATTTAGGTGTTAGTCTTTTTTACTCTTTCTGACTATAGTCCTTTCTTCTTCAGGAATAGGAGCGGGAACAGGTTCGCCGGAAATCTCCTTTACCGCTGCAAAGCGAGATGGGCACGCTTCAAAGCAGCTTCCGCATTTTATGCACTGTTCTTGGTCAATGACATGAATCTTGTTTTTTCCGCCTGCAATCGCCTCTACAGGGCACCTCCTGAGGCAAATCATGCAGGCCTGGCATTTATCAGGATCAATATAGTACGAGATGACTTCACTGAATAACTTGTCTATTTCGTCACTGGTGAAAAGGCCTTCATATTCTTCTTCGTTTTCAAGACGTAACTCAAGCTTTTCTCTTTTCACTATCTTGATATAGGGAATCAACTTTGAGACCTGTTCAAGTTTAGACTTCATTTCATTTTCGTCTATTCCTTCGGCTTTGCCCAAAGGCCCTAATTCCTTAACCTTCTTTCCGAAATCATTGATGACTTCGGTGAAAAGGTTCCCCTCACCGGCTGACATAAACTCTATTCTCAACCTTTCCGGATTCAGCCCTATATGTTCCATTATCCTTTTACACAAGAGGGTCAGGGTAAGTGCGTGATAATTTCCATGAGTAATATAATTACATTCGTTAAGACGACAACCACCAATAAACACCCCATCCATTCCATTTGAGAAGGCTCTGAGTACAAATTCCAGGTCGACTCTACCGGAACACATGACGCGGATAAGCCTGGTTTCAGTTGTATATTGCAGTCTGGAAACTCCAGCCAGGTCAGCGGCGCCGTATGCTCACCAATGGCATACAAAACCTAATAATCTTGGTTTGAATCTAGATCCTGTACTCATTCGTTCTCACCTCTTTTAGATATTTCTAAACATATCCAACCGCCGCATCAACTTGCTGTGCGGTCTCTTGATCTGGCATCGCTGCATCAATTTGGCTTAAAAGCTCTTTATCGGTGAAGTGCTTCAGTGCAATAGCCCCTGTTGGGCACTTTGCGTTACACAGGCCATCACCTTTACATATAACAGGATTAACCACGGCCTTTTTGCCCTGTCGTGTCTCGCGAAATTCTATGGCACCGTAAGTACAGGCTGAGATACAAGCCCCGCACCCCATACATTTGCTATCGTCCACATCGCAGACAGAACCAGAGACTGTGACTATATCGTGAGAGAGCAGGGTCAAGGCCCGACCTGCCGCTCCATAAGACTGGTTAACTGCTTCCAGTAAATGCTTGGGATAGTGAGCCATTCCACACAGATAAACGCCTTCCGTGGCAAACTCAACAGGTCGCAATTTGACATGGGCTTCCTTGAAAAAACCATCCGGCCCTAAAGAGACCTTGAATAATTGTGAAATCTCCCCGTTTTCAGCTGATGGGATGACGGCAGCAGCCAGGGCAATATAATCTGTATCAATGGCAAGCTTTTTACCCAAAATGGGATCGTTTACCGTGACCCTTAATGCAGGCTGCCCCCCCTCTTCGAGAGCTTCTACCTCAGGTTTGTCATCCGGATCATAGCGGATGAACTTGACATCATTATCAGACGCTTCCCGGTAATAATCCTCCATGAATCCATATGTTCTCATGTCCCGAAATAGAATATAGATATCCGTCTCTGGATTTACCTCTTTCAGTTTCAAGGCGTTCTTTACGGCATGGCTGCAACATATCCGGGCGCAGTAGTTTCTATCTTCATTTCTGCAGCCTATGCACTGGATCATCACGTGACTTTTTGCATTGATGACATTTTCGTCTCCTTCAGCAATCCGACCCTCCAACTCCAGCTGTGTCAATACCCTGTCATTTTCTCCGTAAAGGTATTCAGTAGGCTTGTATTCATCGGCACCAATGGCGACAATGGCTGCGCCATGTCTTATCTCTTTGCCCCTTCCTTTGGAATTAACCTTGGTAACGAAATTCCCCACATAACCGGTGACCTCTGTGATAGTCGAATCCGTAAATACATGTATTAAGGGATGCTGATGAACCTTATCTATAAGATCATGCAAATAGGCCTGAACATCCAGCCCTTCGAGAGTATGATGGAGTCTCCGAGCGATTCCTCCCAATTCCGTATCCTTTTCTAAAAGGTAAACTTCGTGTTTCTGTTTGGCTATGGAAAGAGCACAGGTCATGCCGGATATGCCACCGCCAATGACTAACACCGTCTTGTTGACCGGAAGGTCGATTTCTTGTAGAGGCTCCAAATGGCAGGCACGTGCCACTGACATCCGGGTTATATCCTTTGCCTTTTCAGTGGCGTCTTCCGGTTCCTTGGAGTGGACCCAGGAGCAATGTTCTCTGATATTGGCCATTTCGTAGAAATATTGATTAAGTCCCGCCTCCCGGACAGTGTCTCGAAATAACGGTTCAAGGGTCCTGGGAGAGCATGCAGCGACAACCACTCGATTGAGCCCTTTCTCCTTGATCATGTCTGTTATTTCTTTGGCGCAATTGGTCGCGCATGAAAAAAGCTGTTCCTGTGCATAAACGACATTGGGTAATGTTAAGGCATATTCAACTGTGGAAGGAACATCAACTACTCTCCCTATATTGGCGCCACAATGACACACAAATACCCCGATTCTAGGATCCTCTTCAGTGACATCTCTTTCCGGAGGATAGATCCTTTCTTTGGTCAGCTTTCCTCGCCTGTAGTCGAGGATTTCGCCACATTGGGATCCGGCCCTGCTGGCAGTGAAAACCGACTCCGGGATATCAACGGGACCTTGGAAAGCTCCGCTTACATATATCCCAGGCCTGGTGGTCTCCATAGGGTTGGAGGAAATTGCTTTACAGAATCCGTGTGAATTGAGTTCGATTCCGAACTTATCCGCCAGGTCCCGGCACTCGACCGGGGGATTTAACCCAACAGATAGAACCACCATATCGAATTCTTCCTCTTTTACTCCATCGTCAGGAGTAGAATATCTTACAATGACGTTCTTGCTTTCCGGAACCTCTCTTACAACTGATGCGTAGCTTCTTATGAACTGGACCCCCGGAAGCTGCTCGGCTCTCTGGTAGTATGTCTCAAAATCCTTGCCGTAGGAACGAATATCGTTATGGAATATTGTACACTCCGCATCAGCATCATGGTCTTTTGCAAGAATTACCTGCTTCTGGGTATAGGTGCAGCATACCGATGAACAATAGCTGTTATCGCCATGAGTAACGCGTCTGGAACCGACGCACTGTATCCAGGCCGTCTTATGGGGATGCTTCTTG
>JAXHTA010000410.1:0-3760 GCA_034190285.1 Thermodesulfobacteriota bacterium
GCTGCAGGGTCACCACGAAATTCCCTCTCCACCTTTCAGGGGGAGAGGGATAGGGTGAGGGGGTTCAAATAAAGTATTTTCCATTTTGATACCCCGTAGCTTGCTGCGGGGTAGTTCATTAGAAATCAGGAAGGGAATCTTTAAAGGCTCGAATAACCGAGACAAACCAAGCAAGTTAAGGCGGAAAACCTACAGAGGAGAACTGCATAGGCGGGTTATGAATGATTGGCAAGAAACGGGAAGGAAGTGGTAAGAAGATAAAGACTCCCATCGTATTTATCCTGCTTGTATTGTTTGTATTCCTGGCCTTCGTTATCTTCTTTGGTTTTCTCTTTTCCAGCGACACCGCCAGGATGCCTTTGCCTGTCTTCGAAGAGATATACTCTGTAACAGGCGACCTCCATGAGAACATCAGGAAGATAGATTATTCCATTTACGAATCCTTATACCGGAAAGGTACTCAGGAAAGTGATATTCTCTTTTTGGGCGTCCATCCGAGACACGAAGGCGGCCACGCTTGGGATTTTACCGAGCTGTTGGTTGAATGCCCTGATGACCATTCAGCTCTTAGTCTTCAAAAGATCATTATTCGTGATCTGATCGCACTAGGCCCTGAAATACGTCATAGAAATGAAGAGACAGCCAGAAGCAGAATAATATGTCATATCTTCGTTAGAGATTTCTACACTCATAAGATAATCCTGCAATATGATCTTCACCGGGAAACCGCTACAGTATTTCGGCCAAAAATAGCTATTATTATTGATGACTTGGGGTATGATTTGGATATGGCTTCCTCCTTTATCAAGTTGGATCTGCCTCTTAGCATCTCAGTTCTCCCTTCCGCACCATTTACTGACGTCATTGTAAAAGAGGCAAATAGGGAAGGACGCGAGCTTATTCTCCATTTGCCGATGGAACCAAGAAACTACCCACACGTCGACCCCGGTCCCGGTACCCTTCTTCTTTCTATGACCGATCAGTCAATTAGGATGGTTTTGGACCAAGATATAGCGCAGATCAAGGGAGCCCGTGGCGTGAATAATCACATGGGCTCATCTTTTACGGAAAATCGGGACAAGATGCTACTCGTTTTAAGAGAGTTGCAGGAGAGAAATCTATTTTATGTTGACAGCCGAACGACCAGCGGTGCCGTCGGTTACGAGCTGGCCAGGGAGATAGGGCTTTCAGCCGCCAGGAGGAATGTGTTTCTGGATAACGACCCGGTTCCCGGGGCCATAAAAATACAGATGGAACGTCTGTTGAGTAAAGCAAGGCATTCGGGGACCGCCATCGGAATAGGTCACCCTCACAAAGAGACCCTAGAGATGTTAGAGGAATACGTTCACAGGATGAAAACCGAGTTTCAGGTTGTTCCTGTCTCGGAACTGGCCAGCTGACAACCATCTGGCTATCAAAAATCAGCCGCGCCTTCCCGATGTGAGGCCAGAGTTGACTGGTGATCATTGGCATGCTTAGGATGTCCATTGCAGACATAAAACAGAGCTAAGCGTTTAGCCTTTTGAAAATAAGGCGTTTGACCCGTGGGGGTCTATAACCAGATTAAATTCGTTTCAAAGGGCTTAAGTGTTACAAAAGGAGAGACTTTTGTGATGATTTCAAAATAATCATGCAGCATGTTCGCTGGATTAGTCGTACGCTGCCTTTCTACTGGAGGGGTAGACAGCGTGGGAGTTACCCGTTGGTTGTTGCGTCATACTTGTGAACGCGCTGCTTTTTATGAAAGGGAGGCATACATTGAAGGTACCACTGCTAGACCTGAAGAAACAATATGAGGAGATTAGAGATGAAGTTGGCCCGGCGATAAACGATTTCCTGGTTCACCAGCAGTTCATTCTTGGACCTGTTGTAGAGGAATTGGAGGAGAAGGTAGCAGCCTATTGCCAATGTCATTATGCTATTGGTGTGTCTTCCGGTACGGATGCCCTTTTGATATCGCTCATGACCGCAGGTGTCGGACAAGGGGATATAGTGATTACGACCCCGTACACCTTTTTTTCCACAGTCGGCGTAATCGCAAGGTTGGGTGCCAGACCAATATTCGTCGATATTGATGAGAGTACCTACAATATTGATCCCGCGAAACTTGATAAGACAATTCTCTCTCTTGATGAAAGACAAAGGGCCAGGATTAAGGCCGTCATACCTGTTCATCTCTTCGGCCAATGTGCCGATATGAAGCCCATCCTTGAGGTGGGAGAAAGGCACGGCCTGACTATTATCGAAGATGCAGCCCAGGCCATCGGTGCAGAATATGTATTTGGCGATGAAACTGTTAGAAGATCAGGTTCTATGGGGCAATACGGGTGCTTTTCGTTCTTCCCTTCAAAAAACTTGGGAGGCTTTGGTGATGGTGGTATGGTGACAACCAATGATAGAGAAATATATGACCAACTCAAAATACTCCGCGTCCACGGGGCCAAACCCAAATACTATCACAATGTAATCGGCGGGAATTTCAGGCTTGATGCACTCCAGGCCGCAGTTCTGATCATAAAGCTCAAGTATCTGGACAAATGGACGATGAGAAGGAGGGAGAACGCGGCGCTCTACAGGAAACTGTTTCAACAAAGCGGTCTCGAGTTTATTACTCTACCTGAAGATAAAGGCAAACGACATGTCTATAATCAATTTGTGATCAAGGTCAAAGACCCCTCCAACATACCCGGCTCGGCCAAGACAGGGTTAAGGGATAGACTAAAGATATATCTTAACAAATGTGGAATCGGCAGCGAGATATACTATCCTGTTCCTCTCCACATGCAGAAGTGCTTTGGATTTTTAGGCTACAGACCCGAAGATTTTCCGCTGTCCAGGGAAGCAGCTTGTGAGACCTTGGCATTGCCCGTCTACCCTGAGCTTGCCGCTGAACAATTACATTATGTTGTTGATATGATAAAGGATTTTTTTGCGCAAGCCTAGACGCTGGCTTTTTTTGAAAAAGATGATAAAAATGTCTTGACATCTCCGCGCGGTAGGCTTAAAGTTGTTGTTCATTTGTTTTTTGCACAAACTGATTTTGCTCTTTGAAAACTAAATAGTGATGCCGTTTTAGGCCCCTGAAAAACAAAAGGTATTGAACTTTAGGAATTATAAGTGGAGAGTTTGATCCTGGCTCAGAACGAACGCTGGCGGCGTGCCTAACACATGCAAGTCGAACGAGAAACCTCGAGCTTGCTCGAGGGAGTAAAGTGGCGCACGGGTGAGTAACACGTGGGTAACCTGCCCTTAAATCCGGGATAACCCCGCGAAAGCGGGACTAATACCGGATATCGTCCCTTAAGCTATGGCTTTTGAGATGAAAGGTGACCTCTTCAAGAAAGTTGCCGTTTATGGATGGGCCCGCGTACCATTAGCTTGTTGGTAGGGTAATGGCCTACCAAGGCTACGATGGTTAGCTGGTCTGAGAGGATGATCAGCCACACTGGAACTGAAACACGGTCCAGACTCCTACGGGAGGCAGCAGTGAGGAATTTTGCGCAATGGGGGAAACCCTGACGCAGCAACGCCGCGTGGGTGAAGAAGGCTTTCGGGTCGTAAAGCCCTGTCAAGTGGGAAAAAATACTCTTGATTAATAGTCGAGAGGACTGATGGTACCACTGGAGGAAGCACCGGCTAACTCCGTGCCAGCAGCCGCGGTAATACGGAGGGTGCAAGCGTTGTTCGGAATTACTGGGCGTAAAGAGCATGTAGGCGGTTTGGTAAGTCAGATGTGAAAGCCCTGGGCTCAACCCGGGAA
>JAXHTA010000411.1:0-3748 GCA_034190285.1 Thermodesulfobacteriota bacterium
GGGCAGAGTTATCTATGGGACTTGCAAGAAATTATGGCCTTACGCTGGCAGAGAAAGCGCGTTAATTGTGTGTATCCACATCCGCCGTTTAAAAAATCTTCACAACAAATAAATTAACTTGAAATAGTCACGTTTGTCAACAACGCCCCCCATTCCCATACAGCAACAATACCTGGAATAATGCATGAAAATGAATTGCTTACTTATTCATAGAAAAAGTACAAAAAGATTAGACTTTTGTGCCAAGACAAAAGGATACGCCCCTTTGGTGATTGAAGCCATTTAGGAAGTACGAAAATGACTAAGACCTGAATTGAATGAGGGCAATAGGACACAAATGTTTCCGCGGTGACGCGCCATCTGTCGTTGTGAGGAGAGTAGGACCTGCATGGGGCGAGACGGCGCCCCATGCGGAAAGAACCTATTTTGTTTTTGAACGAAAACTATGGCTTTTCGTCAAATTCAAGGAAGATCAAGATTTTAACCGCAGGAATATATTAAATATTTTGAGGGTTAAAACCTATATCTGACGTAGAGATTGGCGAAAAAGGCTGTTTTCGTTCGGGCACTATTTATTCAGCATGTCAGTGATCTTTTTCAAGGTGTCTTCATCGGTCTGCTGTATCATCTGCATCAATTCTTGTAACTCGGATGAAACGGCAGGAGGAGCCTCTTCGGCTTCAACATCAAGAATTTCTATGATCGATTTTGCCAGTTTCTCAGGCGTGACCGGTTTTTCCATGACATAACGAGGACGCAATCCGGAGGTGAATGCATAGAAGTCCTTGACATCGTCGCTTCCAAACTCATCTTTGGCATGGGCCGTGATAACGATTACGGGGAGTCTCTTAAACCTCTCATTCTGTCTCAGTGTTCGGATGACCTGGATCCCCGACTTCCTTGGCATGACCATGTCCAATGTCATCAGGTCCGGCGGGTTCGCTCGGACCTTTGCCAAGGCATCTTCCCCATCTACTGCCGTCTCGACCTGGAAACCGACATCCTTAATACATGCCGCCAAGAAATTCCGGACATCGGGCTCGTCATCCACGATAAGGATCTTCTTTTCTGAAGCATGTGTCATTGTCCTTCACTCCTCTCATTTATTGATTGTTCTTCAGGGGCAATTCACAAGCCTCCTCGTCGTCTGCCCCAGAGACATCCTTTTTGAGCTTTCCCATAGCCTTAGCCAGCTCTATCAGCACCCCAAGTCCTTCCTTGACATCTTGATCACACGCGGCCGCTGCCAATTTAAATGGACCCATCTTCTTACAACCCTCCAAATCGACATGGGAGGGTAGATTCGCCATTTTATCTATGAACTCCTTGGCTTTTGGGTCGGATAACCGCTTGGTTACCCCAAGCAAACCAACAAGGGCATCGCCGATTCGGTCGATATCTTCAGGACTATAGGCCTCAGCTACCTTGGCACGGATATCCAACGTGGCCTTAAGCACGCGGAACACGCCTCTTTGTTCCAGGTGATCAAGATAGGCAATAAGTTGTGGCACGCCTGATTTGAGGAGAGGTTCAAGATCATTGACAAACTCTACCATATTCGACAGTTGCCTTATAGCGAAGGTGAGATCATTGGTCCTTCGCAAGGTCTGTTTTATGAGGCTAAGGAAGTCGTCCAGTTGAAAACCTGCTTCAATTTCTTGGAGTTCATTGGTCAGGGTTTTGAAGGCGCTGCTCTGCAGGGTAAGGAGGTCCTCCTTTAATTCATTGAGACTTTTGGAGAACCGAATGGCTGGCTCGATCTGTGACTCAATATTATCCAACTTAATCAGGATTAGTTCTTCATTGGTCATGACCGCCTCCTATTCAATCTCAGCTTTGGGTAGCATCTTTCCCGCCATGGTCATCTGGGATTCCAGGGGAAGATCCATCCCCGTAAGAAGCATGTTCCAATAGACCCACTTGAACAACATCTTGCCCCAATAGTTGGTCACACTCTCCCCGAGAAGATCAAAAGGCCCCAGACCCGGGAAGGGATATTTTCCGGGTAGAGGCTCTGTCTTATAATTGAAATCGATTAAATAGGCCTTGTCATCCCCCGAAACGATGAAACAGGTGGAATGCCCGTCAAAATCGGGCTTGGGTTCCTGACCGTCGATTTCCAGGACGAGATTCCCCACCAATACATCGGACTCATAATGGGCCACTGCACCGGCCTTGGAAGTAGGGACATTGGTCGCATCCCCAATGACATAGATGTTATCGAATTTTTCAGCCTTAAGGGTATGGTTATCTGTAAATACATACCCCATTCCGTCACCCAATCCCGAGTCCTCGATATATTCTGCACCCAAGTTTGGCATTGTGGAAATCATCAGGTCGTATTCGATCTTCTCGCCTTTGACGGATTCGATGGTGCTTTCCTCCTCATTGACGGCCGCGATCTGGTAATCCGGAGTGACCAGAATGTTTTTTTCTTCAGCTGCCGCGCTGAGTATCTTGGTGGCGATGGGCTTGGTGAAGACCCCTGTGCTTGGTGTAACCAACACTATCTCGACTTTGTCCCGAATACCGTGTCTGGCAAAGTGGCAATCGGCCATGTAGATAAACTCCATAGGCACAACCGGGCATTTATGGGGCATTTCAGCGATATTAAAGACCAGCCGTCCTGATCTGAAATACTTCATCCTCCTATAAAGCGCCACGGCGCCCTCAAGGGAGAAGAAGGTGTGGACGTTTGATTTTGGATCGGGTCTCCATTCCTCCAGTCCTTCGATCTCTTTGGGAATCGGTTTACATCCGGTGGCGATGACCAGCCAATCGTAACTATATTTGCCCTTCTTCCCTTCCACTTGACGGGTGTCCGTGTTTACCCCCACCACTTCATCAAGGACGAAATCAACCCCTTTGGGAATGAAATCGCGTTTGGGCTTCATGCAATCCTGAGCGGAGTAGATCCCGAACGGGATAAACAGCCAGCCCGGTTGATAATGATGTATTTCGTCATTATCAACGACCGTAATTTTCCATTCCAAGGGGTCCAGTTCCTTGCGCAACTTGGCTGCAACCATGGTTCCCCCCGCACCTGACCCTAAAATGAGCACCTTCTTCATCTTTATTCCCCTCCTAATTTTTCATTTTTGACAACAGAAAATCACCGTCCATCTTTCTGTCTTAGGAATATGCCACCATGTGGCATAGTTTGGGGATCAGGAATTCCTTACAAGACGAATCAAACCCTACAATTATGTCCAAGAACACTCTCTTGCTCAGGCGTCCTGATGCAGCGATCCTTGCTCTTTATTAGTTGTTGCCTGACCGAAAACTAGGATTATTGCGAGGTCAGAGGAGATCAAAATTCTCACAGCAGGAATATATAGAATATTTTGAGGACTAATTTTAAGCTAACGCAGAGGCCGGCGAAAAAGACAGCTTCGTTCGGGCACTATTTAACCCTTCGAAATACTAAGATGTATTACACTATCCCTTCCCTGAAACCTGGCAATAACGTCCAGGTGATATTTTTGTTGAATTTCCGGATGATGATGGTTACGATAATTCCTACAAGAATAAAGTATATTAATATAGTATAGTTTAAATGATAGGTCCAGTGTGTATCATTGTCAAGAAAAATATCCAACAGCTACCAAACCATAAGAAACGTCACTTAAATCAATGAAATGGCCATATTGGAGGATCAAGGCACATTTCATGTGCAACTCCTAAGAACAATACTATTGATCGACGATCATGGTTCTGGTAATTCCGGCCGTTCTGATTCGACTTATTG
>JAXHTA010000412.1:0-3730 GCA_034190285.1 Thermodesulfobacteriota bacterium
GGATAGGGTGAGGGGGTTCAAATAAAGTATTTTCCATTTTGATACCCCGTAGTTTGCTGCGGGGTAGTTCATTTCCTAAAAAGTTTAAATTTATTAAGGATATACCTAGTAGAGAGGTAAGTTCTCAAAAAGTCCGGGAATACAAAAGAGACCCGCATGGCCCTTGGATAGGAGGATATACCCGGACTTCTTGAGAAGTTACGTAGAGGGCTAGTGGGTCAGTATCTTTGAGCCCTTATCAAAGCACAAGGATACTCCTCGCCACCTCGCCCCTTTCCATTGCATCAAAGGCCTGATTAATCTCCTCAAGAGGATAGGACCTGGAAATGAACTTGTCCAGGGGTAACAGCCCTTTCTTATAAAGATCCACGTTAATTGGGATGTCTACCGCGGCGATTGTAGAGCCACCCACGCAGCCCATCAAAACCTTTCCCGTGACCAATGACAGGGCATCGATACAGACCTTCTCTCCCGCCGGACCCGCCCCCGCAATGACGGCCGTCCCTCCCGGATGGATGGCATCATACGCCTGTTCCATCACCTTTACATTTCCAATACATTCAAAGGAATAATCCGCTCCCCCCCCAGTGAGTTCAATAATCTTTTCAACAGGATCCTCTCTTGTGGCATTGATTACGTGAGTGGCCCCGAATTCTCTTGCCATCTCCAATTTACTGTCCACTGTGTCAACCCCAATAACCATACTTGCAGGTACAAATTTTGCCGACCACATTGCCATCAAGCCGACGCCACCGCATCCAAAGACGGCTACCCTGGTCCCGGGCTCAACTTTTGCCGTATTCCTTATCATACCTATCCCGGTGGACATCCCACAAGAAAACGCCGCCATTTTTTCAATGGGCAGGTCCTTTTCCACTTTTACAGCGGCGCTTTCATGGACAACTGCATATTCCGCAAATGAGGACTGACAGAAAAAATGGTTCAATTCCTGCCCTTTGGCAGTCCTAAGCCGCCTTGTCCTATCAAGCATAGTCCCTTCGAATAGAAGC
The DNA here is from genome assembly GCA_034190285.1 of Thermodesulfobacteriota bacterium. Lineage (GTDB taxonomy): Bacteria > Desulfobacterota > DSM-4660 > Desulfatiglandales > Desulfatiglandaceae > JAXHTA01. The sequence goes on from JAXHTA010000412.1 coordinate 1,011, forward strand.
GGCCCGGCCACCATACATGCATATGGCATCCCAGTCACACACGATATGCACCCTCCACAGAAGGGCGCTGGAAATAATACCACGTGGTCACCGACCTCCAGAGTCGTCACGCCCTCACCGATCTCTTCTACAATGCCCGCCCCCTCATGTCCCAAGACAATCGGCAGCTGAACAGGCATATCCCCCTTGATGGGATGGAGATCCGTATGACAGACACCGACGGCCTTCACCCTCACCAGTATCTCTTTGGAGTGTGGTCTGGGTATCTCGATTTCTTCAATCTCTAAAGGCGTATTGTATTCGTAAAGTATGGCTGCCTTCATATCTCTTGTCTCCCATTATATGTTGTTAAAAGAGCCACCACGGCTTTGAACGCCCGAATATATTAGGATCTACCACAGGTCCTCTGCAACATCGTCAAGACCCAGTCTCCTCAAAGTGCTCTCCGAGGGCCTTCCGCTTTCTCTGTCCCAGCCCCTCAACTGATAGTATTCCTCTAACATCTCCTCCAGGGGAACGACCTGCCCTTGGGCTTCTCCGTAACTGAGGGGTTCCTTGAGGAGCCTTTTCGGAAGTTGATCATCACCTTTGGAGACCCCCTGTCTGATGTTGAATGCCCTCCTGATATTCGCAATTCTCTCGCCTATGGTCATGGCCTCAAAGATATTGATATCCCATCCCGTAGCCATCCAAAATGCCTTAATGACCAAGGCGAACGGGACACCAGTACATATGAAATGACACAGCCCGATGCTGTCAAAGACAAGTTGCTTATCCTGTTCCTTAATCACCGCCAAGGCCCGGCGGTTAGCGGAGTGCTTTTCCAGTGGGCTTGGAAAACCGAGTTCCGGGTCAATCCCACCCCATTCAAGCCCCACAACGGCGGACCCGTCGCCACTCACACCGCTTACCGCAAAACCAAGGCCCGCCCCAAAACCGGCCCTGGGATCGTGCATATACATAGACATATTGCCAGAGTGCATCGCAAAGTCCTCGGAGCCTTTTCCTATGATCTCCGCCGCCTTTTTCACATCATTCATCAATACCTTTCCAAAGCCTTCGCCCCTGGCTATCTTATCGATCAAATCCAAGATGGCCTTTGAATTACCATCTCCGAATCTCAACTCTATTCCGTCCGTATCGTCTTTGTTAATGAGTCCCTTCTCAAAACATTCAATGGCAAAGGCAATGACAGAGCCGGTGGATATTGAATCCAGTCCATAACGGTTGCAGACATCGCCGGCCTTGACCGCGAAGGCAGGATCGCTGTTCAGGCAGTTTGCAGCCAGGGCCTGAATGGTCTCGTATTCCGGTTCGGTGTAATATGACCCGGAAAAAGGGCCTTCCTTTATGGTTACACTCTTTCTGTGGCCTCCCAGTGGACATGAATGGCACGAGACAAAGTCTTTCATTTCCATTACCTCGTGCATATGCTGACCTGTGAGTCTATTCAGCCCCTCCCATGATTCCGGATCAACTTGCCAGTTCTTGACGGGGGAATCCCCTAACTCGGCGAAATAAGGAAGAAAGCCGGCCGTGCTGTATGGAGTGAGGATTTCATTAAACATAAAATCACTCACCATTTTGCTCCATTCCTTTCTCACCTTTCCGAATTCTTCTTCACAGAACAATGGCAGTTTACCTTTTGCCCTTACCGCAATCCCCTTGAGTTTCTTTGAACCCATTACCGCGCCCAAGCCAAAACGGCCGGCCACGTTGCCGTTATCGAACATGATGCAGGCCATGGAACTCAGATTCTCCCCGGCTTGCCCGATGCGCATGACCCTTATGCGGGAGTCTCCCGTCTCCTTGATAAGCGCTTCCTCCGTTTCATATGTGTCCAGTCCCCAGAGATGATCGGCATCCCGAATTTCCACCTTTTCGCCGGTAACCATGAGCAAAACGGGGACCTCGGAAGATCCGGTCACAACGATGCCGTCATAGCCGGCAAGCTTTAATTCCGCCCCAAAGAAACCCTGGGACTCGCTCCCTCCAATACCGCCGGTCAACGGGGAAACGGAGACAATCGCGGTCAGATTCCCGCCCGGCGCTCGTGTGCCCGTTAACGGCCCGGTAAAAACCAGGATCGGATTTTCCGGACCGAGGGCGTCTAATTCAGGCGATACCATATCATACAACAGACGGGAAGCCAGCCCTTCACCCCCTATATATTTCTCGACAAGCTTCTCATCAAGCGGAATCACCTCTGTTTCTCTCCGTGTTAAATCAACCTTCAAGACCTTTTTTACATAGCCACCTTTTGCAAATCTACCCATGATATTTAGCCCCCTTTTCTAATCTGCAACCGTCCACAGCTTCAGGGTTGCCTTGTTTTCGATGACCTTGCTCGCAGGCCAGAAGATGCTTGACGAAACCACAAACGGCGGCGCGGCCGCCTCCGGCATGATCACACACATCATGAAATCCACCTTTTTTCGCTATGTAATGCTAAAAAAACATGAGCCTTGACCCCTCTACAAGACCCCTTCACATACCAAATTTGCATCCCAAAAAAAACAAAAGATTTGTGCTGGTCTTTATAACACATGTAACCTGATCCCCTCCCTGATGGGAGGGGATCAAAAGGGGGAGAGTCGGGGTGGGGGTGACGTCTAAAACCCATATTCCTTCCAGTTTTTCAAGACCTTGTCTTGAGTGTCTTTAGGCCACAGTTTCTCGAAAGAGGCCACTTCAGGCACCCAATCCGAAGGCCAATCCAG
>JAXHTA010000413.1:0-3704 GCA_034190285.1 Thermodesulfobacteriota bacterium
GGTTCTGGTGCTGACGGTTTCGTCCTTATTCGGCTTTATATAGATTACACAGGCATAACCAGGCAGGTAAGTCCACTCCCGGTTGCCGTCCTCATCGACGAGATAACCCATTCGTCCGTTATCCATGATCGCCTCCAGCCAGGATTCCCTGACCTCCCATCCCCTTTTTAAATAGCGACCAAAATCCTCCCCAACGTCATCGTCGGAACCGCTGTCACTCTTATAGCCCATGACCATATGCAGCCCGGAGAAAGGACGGTCACGGGAAGCTGTAGATTTCCAGAAATATGACCAGTTGTGGGAATCATAATCTGACAGACTCAATACGCTGCAGGACTGAAAAACCACATATTCTGAATCTCCTGTACCGTAGATTGAAGAAGATCCCCATGTGGAGCTTCCATCAGAAAGATCCAATGAGGATTCCGAGGATGAGGGCCAGATGTGATGGTGGTTGCCATGGCCTGAAAAATAGGAGATATCCTCTACATCCACGTAACTCTGACTTGAAGTCGTGAAATGACGATGTCTGGCCCAACGGTAGTTCTTCCTCGTGTAGTGGCCGTCCATATAGTCAACAAAGGACCAGACATTATCCAAAAACCGGTCTTCTTCATCCGACACATAGCCCCCAAAAGAAAAACCATGGGCTTGAGAGGAGGTCAGAAAAAAGACGACGCAACAAATTGCTGAAAAACGCATGGTATCCTCCTTAAAATGTAGTGTTTATTCCCCGGGATCATCTACACCGCCCGGATCCGTGCTCGGCTCAGAACTCGGATTTTCAGGATTCCTGATAATGGTGTCCAGATGGGCTCCCGATTCGACCGCAAAGAGTTCTACAAAGGGTTCCGGTGACCACGAATCACTTTCCTGCCCAGGTCCTGGTGATATCTGGCCATTGACCAATACAACGGGAACCAATTCCGTTTCGGTCTGATACCAAACAGGCTCAGCGCCGTGAATTTGCACTTCAGAGAGTTGATCGATAACCAGGGCCTGGAGCCTCTGTTGTACTTCGGACAGGAGCTTATCGGTCCCTTTCTTGACGATATCACGTGGTGCGGATTCATTTAGAGACGCCCATCGCATTATCCGTAAGCTCAAAGGTATCTCAAAATCCGGCCTGAAACCCAGAAAAAGACCGGATTCAAAGACACATCTGCCATCGAACTGCCGTCCTATCCAGACAAGCTGTGCCAGAACCTCCTCAGTATTAGAGTCCTCTTCCTTTTCAGCAATGCGCATGGTCCTTGAAGCGAGTATACGATCTCGTTGAGTCAAGGTAATAAAACCCTGAGTCAAAAAAAACTGGAGCGCATAATGCTGCAACCTGTTTGGAGGCATGGGATTTCCTACAATTTCATCGGGGATATCTTGTGTAAACACAGTAAGCAACCTGCGGGGATCGTGTGTGTAGAGCATGGAACAAGATTCGCTCGTTGTTTGTACACAATCAGAGACCATCACGACATCACCATCCGTAGTCCATTCAGCAGGGTTCAAACGTGTGTTTTTAGAAATCCAGGACAGAATTCGATAATACTGGGTCAAAATTGCATCAGATTTGACCGGATAGGCCATATTGGCAGAGCTGTTGCGCGCCTCTAAGACCTGTTGGGCCGACGCCGGCGTAAGAACCTCTTGCCCGTTCGCAGTTGACCACAAGAGCAATATAGATATAATGACCAGAATTGAGCCGATCCTTTTTGTCATGGATAATCCCTCCTATTCAGGGCATCTTTGTCTGATTTCCTTTTTTCCATATCGGACAAAAGCCAAAATTTCTTAAACATTTTTCTTGTGGAAGTGGAGGACATCCTATAATGTTCCTATAAGGCAAACAATGAAATGGTTCAATATCAGTCAGTTATTCCCTGAATTCGTTCCTGAGGTCAGGATTTTCGTAACATTTTAGCCCTTTGAAAAAAGACCCGCGGGTCACCAATCAGCTCATGTTTTTTATAGGGCTGAAATACCACAGATTTTCTATCCTCTGGGCAATTGTTGGAAGTCTGGCGGCAGTGATCACCCACATTTTCGTCTTAGGCCTTTCTTTCTAATTCATATTCCTTTACTATGGAAAACAAATGATTAAATTTTGATATATTTGGGAATCAAAGAAGAAAACGAGATCTGAACAAACAGGGGTTATCTCTTTTGGATTCACGCTTTTGCTGAAATCCGAAAAAGAGAGTTACCAGGGCAATTATTAATAAACACATACGGAGGAAATGACTATGTATTCGAAGACTGTGATGGATCACTTTAAGAATCCACGAAATGTGGGTGTCATAGAAGACGCAGATGGTATCGGAGAAATAGGCAACCCCCTCTGTGGAGATATGATGTCAATTTACCTTAAAATCGATAATGAACGAATCGATGACATCAAATTTCAGACCTTTGGATGTGGAGCAGCGATTGCCGTATCTAGCATGCTCACAGAATTAGCAAAGGGGAAGCCGATTGAAGAGGCCAAAAAGATCAGCAACAAGGATGTGGCCGAAGCGCTGGATGGTTTGCCGAAAAACAAGTTGCACTGCTCTAACTTGGGGGCTGATGCACTCAAGGCAGCCATTCAAAACTATGAGGATCAAAAGTCGGGCAAGGTCAGGAGTGAACCCAAACGTCTGGAAAAACATGAACACGATGAAGAGGAAAAATGCTATTGTCCTTACTGTGACACAGAAATTCCAGAGGGAGATACCGTCTGTGTAAACTGCCAGTTCAGTCCTGAATAGAAGACAAGACCAAGGAGGGGAAGAGTAAAAAAATGGATAGTGTCAATCTAGACCACATGTCGTCAAATCCACTCCTGCCCGAAGTGCAGGAGGCTATGATAGAGGCCATCAAATCCAATTATGGCAACCCATCAAGTCAACACAGAATGGGAGACGCGGCCGTTGAGGTCCTGGACAGCGCCCGTGAGTCCGTGGCCAGGCTGGTTCATGCGGCAAATCCCAGAGAAGTGGTATTCACATCCGGAGGTACTGAGTCTGTAAATCATGCCATCAAGGGGATTGCATTCGCCCATTCAGGCAAAGGAAAACATATTATTACATCGAATGTAGAGCACAAGGCGGTGATAAGGAGCCTGCGTTTTCTAAAAATGCTGGGATATCAGATGACTTCGCTCCCCGTAGACGGCCATGGATTGGTGGATCCTGATATGGTGGCCAAGGCCATACGGGATGACACCATCCTAATATCTATAATGCACAGCAACAATGAAATTGGAACCATTCAGCCGATTGAAGAAATAGCAAAGATTGCCAGGGAGAAGAAGGTCTTTTTCCATACCGATGCAGTCGATTCTGTTGGCATCGTTCCAATGGATGTTCAAAAGCTGGGAGTAGATTTGCTCAGTTTTGCCTCCAATACATATTATGGTCCCACCGGAGCCGGAGGGCTGTATATTAGGAGTGGGACAAAGATATGGCCCCTGCTGGATGGGGGAATTCAGGAAAACAACAAGAGGGCCGGGACTGAAAACCTTATCGGCATTGTGGGAATGGGAGTCGCCGCTGATCTGGCATACCGAGACATGGAATCCAGGCTGGCCCACTTAACTTCCCTGAGAGAAGAACTGCTGAGGGAATTACCTAACTACATTGACGAATACATTGTTAATGGACACCCCGTTCATGTCCTGCCCAACCTTGTCTCCGTCTCCCTGAAATATATTGAGGGTGAGAGCGTGG
>JAXHTA010000414.1:0-3702 GCA_034190285.1 Thermodesulfobacteriota bacterium
TGTGGGTCTCTTTTTTAAAGGCCACAACATAAATTCTTACGCCGCACGTTCAACGCCCCCTGGCTAATTAAATACTACCTCAGTACAGGCGGAAAGGGCGGCCTGCTTATTGAGATGGCTTCCTATGGGGCTGCCCTCGGATGAATTTTATGGCAACACCGCCGTTCTATGAAATGAGGCAAAACTTTGCGGCCTTTAAAAAAGAGACCCACATGGCCCTTGGATAGGAGGATATACCCGGACTTTTTGAGAAGTTGCGATTTTAGCCATGATACCTTTCGATTCATTACTGATTTTCTACCTTGCCATCTATGCGGCGAGCTCTGCAGCAGATGTTGGCATCGAGAAAATCAACACAATCTATCTGAAAAAGCACGCGGAAGATGTTCCACTGGGCTTCAAAGGACTCATTGACCAGGAAGAACTGATAAAGATCAAGCAATATACCATCGATAAGACCCGTTTCAATATGATCCATGCCTGCATAAGCAAGATGTTCTTCCTCTTCATCATCCTCTCAGGGCTACTGCCTTGGCTGGCAAGATCTTTGTCGGATGTGAATTTTGTTGGGGCTGGGCTGATTTTTTTTGCCGTTCCGGGCCTTTTGGCGGCCGCAATCGATCTGCCTTTTGATTATTATCGCAGTTTTGTTATTGAGGAAAGGCACGGCTTTAACACCAGCACACTCAAGACCTGGTTTTCCGACCTGGCTAAATCATTGATGCTGACCGCCGTTATCGGTTCATTTCTATTGGCTTCGCTTCTCCTCATGATTCAATATGCCGGTCATGTGTGGTGGATCTGGGCCTGCTCGGTCTTTATCGGGTTTCAATTGCTCATGACGGTGATCCATCCCACTCTTATTGCCCCTCTCTTCAATAAGTTTACGCCAATTGAGGACCACGCCCTTACAGCCAGGATAAAAGAACTAACGGGACGCGAGGGTCTGAGTATTCAGGGTATATACCAGATGGACGCTGCAAGAAGAAGCCGACATACCAACGCCTATTTTTCAGGTCTGGGCAAGCAAAAGAGGATCGTACTGTTCGATACCCTGATTCAATCGCACAATACGAGCGAAATTGTGGCAGTTCTGGCCCACGAAATCGGGCATCTCAAGAGAAATCACATAAAGAAGAACCTTGCAATCACCGGCATGGCCTCCATCGCCTTTTTCTACTTGGCTTCAAAGATGATTACATGGGAAACGATGTTCCATAATTTCGGGTTTTCTGATATGCCAGTGTACGTAGGGCTCTTTCTGGTTGGAGTGTTGTGGGAGCCTTTCGGCTTTTGCCTGTCTCCCCTTGTGAAAACCGTATCCAGGAAATTTGAGCACGAAGCTGATCTTTACTGCATTAGGCTTTTAAAGACCGCCGATCCCCTCATAAAGGCATTGAGGAAAATGGCAAAGGAGAATCTCGCCAACCTGCAACCACATCCGCTTTATGTCTGGTTTAACTACTCCCATCCCCCGTTACTTCAAAGGATTAAGGGCCTTGAGTCCGCAACAGTTGCCACCGACGTCTTTGACGCGTAAGACCATGCCGTAATACACTTGAACTTTTCATATTGGCGTTTATAATAACAAGTACCCCAAATGTGTTGTTGATTTGGAGAACGACCACAAATTCGCAGGAGGTGACGATAATGACACAGATTTCTGTGGCAAGACCAAGGACGGAGGTCCTGGTCAATGGTTTTGTAAGGAGTGTTTACAACTGGATGGCTGTGGGGCTTGCGTTGACCGGCTTCGTAGCATTTTATGTCGCAAATGATATGGCCGTGCTCCGTTTTGTCAGCAGTCCCTTTATCCAGATACTCCTTTTTCTGGCAGTGTTGGGCCTTGTGTTTGCCATCAGCGGGATGGTTGACAGGATGAGTGCGGGGACGGCAACGGCCCTATTTGTGCTCTATTCGTCCCTGATGGGTGTTCTCTTGTCTCCTATTTTCCTCATTTATACAGGTAGTTCCATAGGCAGCACCTTCTTCATCTGCGCTGGAACATTTGTCGGATGCAGCATCTATGGTTGGTCCACAAAAAAGGACCTGACTTCCTGGGGCGGGTTCTTGACCATGGGACTTATCGGGATCATTATTGCCTCACTGGTAAATATGTTTCTGCAAAGCAGCGCCATGAGCATGATAATCAGCTACATAGGCGTTATTGTCTTTGTAGGGTTGACAGCCTATGACACTCAGAAGCTGAAGAACATGGCGCTGACGCAACCCGCAGATCTCGATGGCGCTGTGGTCAGAAAGGGGGCTATAGTAGGAGCGCTTTCTCTTTACCTTGACTTCATAAACCTATTCTTGATGCTCCTTAGAATATTCGGGCAAAGCAGAGAGTGAGGAAGGCAAACCGGCCTTTATCTTGGCAGACCCCTGACGGAGCCCAGGGCCCTTCAGGGGTCTCCTCTAGCTTCTCAGAAAATGCCGGGGCTATCCTCCTATCCAGCGCGGCCGTGGCCGTGTCTTTTTCCTTCCTGGACTTTTTGAGAACTTACGACTCTATTTCATAAGATAACAAGCGCAATGCAGCCGTCCTATCTGAAATTACACCACGATGGCGAACTGTCGAATCGGTGGAAAAAGGCATTGAGTATCCTTGAGTCTTGCCACCTTTGCCCTCGAGAATGCGGCGTGAACCGCCTGAAAGGAGAAATCGGATTCTGCGGTACGGGAAGTAAGGCCGGTGTTGCCAGCTACAACGCACATTTCGGCGAAGAGGCCCCCCTGGTGGGCAGTCATGGCTCTGGAACGATATTCTTTGGATCCTGTAATTTGCTTTGCAGCTTTTGCCAGAATTATGATATCAGCCATCTTTCAGAGGCGGTGGAGGTGGAGCCCGAACGCCTGGCAGCAATGATGATTCACTTGGCCGAAGGTGGCTGCCATAACATCAATTTTGTCACTCCAAGCCACGTGGTTCCACAGATCATCGAGGCCCTAATTTTGGCCGTCGACGAGGGCTTGCGAGTCCCTCTGGTCTATAATTCCAGCGGATACGACCTCAAGGAGACCCTTGAGCTTCTGGATGGAATCTTTGACATCTACATGCCTGATTTCAAATTCTGGGAGTGGAAATGGGCGGACAGGTTCTGTAAAGCGCCCGACTATCGGGACGTGGCAACAAAGGCGATAAGGGAAATGCATCGCCAGGTGGGCGACCTGATGATGGACAATGAAGGTATTGGTCTCAGGGGCTTGCTGGTGAGGCATCTGGTGATGCCAGATCGAGTGTCCGGAGCCGACAAGATCACGGAGTTTCTTGCAGAGGAGATTTCACAGGATACCTATGTTAACATAATGGACCAATACAGGCCTTGCGGCGTTGCAGATCAAGATAAGTTTATCAACCGGAGGATAACGACACAAGAATACAGAGATGCCGTAGATTCTGCAAAAAGGGCCGGCCTTACCCGCCTTGACTCCAGGTCACGGCCACGCCTAGTCTTCACGTTCTGATGGACAGCAAGAGAATATTCATAATTGGAGACGTGCACGGCTGCCTGGATATGCTGAAAAGGCTGATGGACAGGATCTCATGGCAGCCTGACAAGGACCGACTAATCTTCTTGGGCGATTACATTGACAGAGGCAAAGACCCCAAGGGAGTAGTTGACTACATACTGGCACTAGTCGAGTGTTCTTCTCATGTTGAGTGCCTTATGGGAAACCACGAAAGCATGTTCATGGATT
>JAXHTA010000415.1:0-3698 GCA_034190285.1 Thermodesulfobacteriota bacterium
ACCTACTTAAGTTCCTCTTGGAGCTATAGGAAAGATATGCCTAAATTCAAGGAGGTTTTTAACTCATTGTTTTTATTGCACCTTTATTTTTTACTTGACAGGAGAATATAGGATTGTCCCTCTTATATTGAAACAATGAGCTGGTGGGAATTATATGAATCTTCTCAGCAGGAAGGATTTGGGGGGACTCATGGCTCATTTTGGGGGTATGGCACTACAAAATCATGACACACAGGTTGGGATTTTCTATTCACTATGCTGTCTGGGGTAAAGGTTAAATTGAAAATTCTCGTGACTGGAACACGGGGTATTCCGGGCATTGCGGGCGGTGTTGAGAAACACTGCGAGGAGCTTTATCCTCGTATTTGTGCCCTCGGACATGAGGTCATTCTGGTCACCAGGAGCCCTTATGTCGCAAGAAAGCTGTATGAATGGAGGGGGGTGAAATTAATCAATTATTTTGCCCCGCGAAAAAAGAATCTTGAGTCCATTGTCCACACGTTTATGTCTGTCCTGAAAGCACGTTCCTGTAATCCTGACATTCTACATATCCATGCCATAGGGCCAGGATTGCTTGTCCCGGTTGCCAGGATGCTGGGGCTCAAGGTTGTGATTACCAACCACGGCCCGGACTATGATCGAGTGAAATGGGGAAGGATGGCCAAGTTCATGTTGCGCCTGGGTGAATACTTTGGCGGTCGATTTGCCAACGAGGTCATTGTAGTCTCTTCTGTAATTTCGGATATTATAAAAGAACGATGCAACCGCAGGTCCAATCTGATCTATAATGGCGTCAGCCGCCCAGAAAGAAGCAAGCAACACGGTTTTTTGACACAAATAGGTGCACGACCCAACAATTATGTCCTGGCAGTGGCCAGATTCGTCCCTGAAAAAGGGCTGCATGACCTGATTGGGGCATTTAGGGCTTCCGGCTGTTCTTACAAACTAGTAATATCTGGCGATGCCGATCATGAGACGGCTTACAGTAGAAATCTACGCCGGATGGCTAGCGTGGACGATAGAGTGATCTTGACAGGATACATCACCGGCGAACCTTTGAACCAGGTTTACGCCAATGCACGTCTTTTTGTTCTTCCATCCTACCACGAAGGTCTTCCCATCGCTCTTCTCGAAGCGTTGGGTTACGGACTTTCGGTACTGGTGTCCGACATCCCTGCCAACAAGGAGGTTGAGTTGCCTGCTGAAAGGTATTTCAGGTGCGGTGATGTTGGGGATTTGAAGGAGAAAATGGAGATCCTTCTTAAGAAAGGATTTTCAGAAGAGGAACAAGAGAATATCAGCAACCAGATAGAAGAGAAATATAACTGGATCCGGATAGCCGAGCAGACGATTGGAGTTTACGAAAAAGCATTGTTACTATGAGATAGGCACAGTGCTCAAAGAAAGATGAAACCATGGGAAGGTTGCCTGTTCAACCTTCCCTGGCTTTTTGTTGAATCGAAGCCGGGCGACAGTCCTGTGGAGCGACACCATCTTTAGAATATTGGTGCTCTAGGCAAGGCCCCTCTTGTTCAGATCCGCCTGGAGCCGAGCATCGCATCAATGCAGAAACAAGACCTGTTCAGTATATCGGTAGGCCAGTTTTACACAGTGATGGTTAGACAGTGGTAACTATTCAGAAAAAACAGAGAAAAAAGCAAAACAGAACTTGGCAAGGTTTATTGGCAAAAATGCAGATTTTAGTCTACGATTATTTTGTTAATTTTCAGGTCAATGAATCATGCTGAGAGAACAGGAGAAATTTGTTACAAGAGCTCATAAACTGCTGGATATCTGTCTTACCGCCATAGCCTTTATAGGCGCCTATTTCATCAAAAAAGATTTACTACCCAGTTCTTTTCTGGGCCTGACCACCGCGCCGAATTATTACATCGTCCTGCTCATGATCATAATCATCTGGTATGCAACTTTTGAGCTGTGCGGCCTTTATGACTCTTACAGAAAGCAATCCCTGGCCCAGATGATCAAGAACATGTTCAGGGCTGTATCCATCGGCATGCTGGTGATGATTCTTTGTATGTATGTCTTTAAAATCAAAGATGTCAGCCGGATAATGCTGGGGATTTTTTACTGTTCGAATATCGGACTGCTTGCTTTAAGCAAGGGATTTGTCTTCATAGTCTTGTCCCGGATTCGGCAGAACGGATTCAATTTTCGCAGTATCCTTGTTGTCGGCAGCAAGGAAGGCGCCAAAGATATGATCAAGGCTATCAGCGAGCATGGGGATGCTAGCTATCGGATTATCGGCTGTCTAGAGGTCGATCAAAATGAGGTCGGTAAAGAAGTCAACAGGGGCATCAAGGTTATAGGCACTATCGAGTCTATGGATACCGTTTTCGACAACCAGGTTGTGGATGAATTGGTCTTTTGTATGCCGCTCAAGAAAATCGAAGATGCTGAAAAATATATGGCTCTGGCCGAAGAGATCGGTGTATCGGTTAGGATTCTTCCGGACTGGCATATCCAGAGGCTGGGATATAGGCCGAAAATCGCTTCGCTTCGATTTGAGGAATTCATGGGCATGAACACGATGACTTTGTCAACAACACCTTATAGAGGAGCCGATTTGCTAATCAAGAGCTTTGTTGACTATATATCTGCCTGCATTTGCCTGGCTTTTTTCCTGCCTCTTTTTGTAGTGGTTTCATGTGCCATAAAGCTCTCCTCAAAAGGCCCGGTTTTCTTCATACAGGAACGCTCGGGGTCAAATGGCCGAAAATTTATGCTTTACAAGTTCAGAACCATGGCCGCGGATGCCGAGGAAAGACGAAGAGAAATAGAGGCGTTGAACGAGTCTGACGGACCGGCTTTCAAGGTCAAGAGGGATCCGCGTATTATTCCGTTTGTCGGAACTTTGCTACGCAAGATGAGCCTTGATGAATTACCTCAGTTCTTCAACGTACTAAAAGGAGAAATGAGTCTCGTCGGCCCCAGGCCTCCCATACCGTCCGAGGTTGAAAAGTACGATATATGGCAGCGGAGGCGACTTTCTATGAAACCCGGTATGACATGTCTATGGCAAGTTACCCCCAACCGAAATGATTTGAGCTTTGAAGAATGGATGAATATGGATCTCGAATACATTGATAGCTGGTCACTGGGACTGGATTTTAAGATCTTGCTTATGACCGTGTTGGCGGTTTTGAGAGGGGAGGGGAGATAGGGATATTTGAAAGAATTGGATTTGGAGAAAGCTGCATTCATAATTTATCTCATTGTCCTAGTTTTGAGCCCGCTGCTCTTTGGTGCAGTCCACGCCTATGTTTACACTATCATGACAATAGGGGTCTTGGCGGCCAGCCTCTTGTTGGTGATAAAAAACACAGGGAAGAACCTTAGGAGTGGCATTTATGAATTCAAGCTCCCGTCAACCAGCCTTGATTTTACCTTTCTTGTCATTCTGGTTTTCCTTTTGTTTCAGTGTATCCCCATACCTGCTTTTCTCTTGAGACTCTTGTCTTCTGAAGCAGGAGTCGTTGGACAAAAGTCTCTACCAGCGTCAATGGTCGTGATTCAAGACAAATGGTGCGATGCCTGGTTTTCCCTCTCGCCTTATTATTATCCTGTTCGCATGTCTATCATCAAATGGTCGGTCTATGGGCTCTTCTTTCTTGGACTAACGCAGGTTCTGAATTCCCAGAAGAGAATAGAGTGGGCCGTTTCCTTGATCTTGATAA
>JAXHTA010000416.1:0-3686 GCA_034190285.1 Thermodesulfobacteriota bacterium
AAAGAGGCATCGAGGGCGCATTTCAATATGCCAATGAAGTTATAGTCGAAGAATACATTGAAGGACAGGAAATAACCTGCTGTGTTTTAGGCAACCAACAGCTTGAGACCCTCCCCCTCATCTGCGAATTCAGAACCTCTGTCAGGTCCCGCTCCATAAAGATGACGCGATAAAGGTGTTCCGGCCTCAAGAAAGGCAGGAGTTGGGCTATGACCTTGACGGCCTTGCCCGCAGCCAGGGGCAGCCACGAGGCGTCCCGGCGCAGCCGCCTTACAGGTTCATACTCAAAATAACCGCGCGGGTTGTCGTTATCCGCCTCCCGCCGGTTGTCCGTCAGGACTGGCAGCCCCCCTGCCGACAGCATCTGCATCATCATGGAGGTGCCAGACCGCGGGAGACCCGATACAACGGTAATGATCCGTCCCGCATCAACCGGCCCTGGAAACGGCCGAACCTGACTCTGTGTATCCGAGACCATGGATTGCCCTCTGTCACCTTTACGGGCCTTGTTTTTAGAAAGCTCATTTTCGACCACCGCGCCTTTCTGTTTTTTCAGGACCCTGATTCTCTTCGCGGCCTCACGGGCCAGGCCTTGATGTCTTTTCGCTTTTTGCAAGTCATGGAGCCGGCGACTGTAGATATAGGCCAGCCTGCGGTGGGCCTCCGGGAAATTCGGGTTCTGGGAAATCGCGACCTTGAGTGCCTCAATCGCCCTCAAAAGAAGCCCCAGCCGGTGGAGGGCCACTCCGAGCAGGAAATGACCCTGAGGGTTGTGAAATATGAGGCCCACCGACCTCAACGCCTGTTCCGCCGCCTCAGAGTTCAAACGCCGGGGCAAATAGCACCGGCAAAGGCCAATATGGGCCTCGGCGCTGTCAGGATCAAGGGCCAGGGCTTTTTGAAAACAACCTTCCGCATCATCCCATCGCTTCATCTTGAGATAGACCTCGCCCAGCTTGAGATAGAGGCCCGGCTGGCCCACATTGGCCTTCTCGGCCTTCTTGAGGTGTTCTATGGCGCCGGTTTCGTCGCCCTCGGCAAAGTGGATCGACCCAAGGAGGTATTCCATGGCGTAGGGATTAAAAGAGGCCTTTGCGCGTAGATGCCTCAGCTCTCGTCTGTCTTGTTCGCTAAGATCTTCCGCGTTCGCACCCTTACGCTTTTCCATGAAATCCTTGAGCGCCTCCCGCGAAGCCGCGGCGTCTTCATGCTTTCGCCTGAAAAGCCCGTCTATTACTTCTCTGGCATCGGAAATTCGCCCTGACACCTCATAGCATGTAGCCAGATGGATGGCGAACCGGTACTCGTGGGGCCATTTTCTTGAAAGCCCCTCCAGCAGGGAGATGGCCTCCAGGTGACGCCCGGCGTCGGTGTAAGCCCTGGCAAGATTATAGTCGAGTTCTCGCCTGGTCTCAGCCACGGCCTTTTCGCGATTCTCAGGAGGCCTCTCCATATAGCCCAAGGCCACGAGCTGGTTTATGGCCTCACTCGCATCAACAGGGTCGATGAGTATGTCCTTCGGGTGGGTTCCGGCCTCACCGGGCACGTCTTCCCAGCTCGTTATCGAATCAATATCCATTGGGGCTTCAAAGGCGTTTAGCAGGGGAACACCGTCCATATCCGCTCCGACCGGGAGATCGAAGAGCGAAAGAACCGTGGGGCAGACGTCCAGCAGGCTTGCGCCATATATCCGTTCGTCCGCCTTGAAGCCGGGGCCTTTCATTGCAAGAATGCCGTAGTGTCTATGCTGGATGGCCGGCCCCGCGGGCTCCAGCGGGATGTGCTGTGGACGGAGATCATCGGAATGGAAGCCGTGGTCTGAGACCAGTATCACGGCGGCATCGTCGCCTGCCTCATCAAGGAGCTTCCCAAGGATAATGTCATGGAGGTGGTAGCCCCCGGCAACGACCTCCTTATAGATTTCATAATCGTCCTCAGGCACCCACTCCTTACGGGGGGGGTGGTAACGCATAAAGCCGTGTGAGAAATGGTCAATCGCGTCAAAGTACACGGCCGCAAAATCCCAGGGCTCATGATGCATAATAGCCAGGGCCGCATCCTGGATTGAGCAGCATTCGCATATTATCCTGGCAATGGTCGAAAGCCTCTGGTCCTTGTCCTGGTCGATCTCGCCCGCCCTTGGAACGAAGGGCAGGATATGACCGGCAGTCAGGCTCTGCGGGTGCCAGCGCAGGTCTGCGAGATTAGGAATCAGCCGTCCTGGATGCACTGTTCCGGGGCGTATGGGCCAGGGCTCGTCTATTTGCCCCACGGCCCGCTGATATTGATTGGAGACCATGACCCCGTTTATGGGCTCTACCGGATGAGAAGGCCACCACCCCACCACTACGCACCTCCAGCCTACCTGACCGAGGATATTCCAGACGGCCTTGACCCGCCTCGAAAGGCTGGTAACAGGGCGGATGCCACCTGTGTTCGGGTCCGGCTCCGTAAAACCGTAGATGCCGTGTTTGAAGGGCCGCATGCCGGTCGCGATGGACGTCCACAACATAGGCGAAAGGTCGGGATAGAGCGTGGCCAGGTTTCCGATCACTCCTCCGTTGACCAGTCTTTCCAGGTTGGGCATTCTCCCAGCCTCAAGCAACGGGTTTATGACCTTCCAGTCGGCACCGTCCCACCCGATCAGCAAGATCTTTTTTGCGTATGTTCCGGACATATCAAGGCCCTGACCTATCTGGTGTCTGAACGAAAACTAGGATTTTTCGTTCAGATATAGGAAGACGAAGGTAACTTCTCAAAAAGTACGGGTATATCCTCCTATCCAAGGGCCATGTGGGTCTCTTTTTTAAAGGCCGCAGAGTTTTGCCTCATTTCATAGAACGGCGGTGTGGCCATAAAATTCATCCGAGGGCAGCCCCATAGAAAGCCCTCTCAATAGGCGGCCGCTTTTTCCGCCTGTACTGAGGTAGTATTTAATTAGCCAGGGGGAGTTGAACGTGCGGCGTAAGAATTTATGTTGCGGCCCTTAAAAAAAAGACCCACATGGCCCTTTTGTATTCCCGGACTTTTTGAGAACTTACAGACGAAGATTTTAAACGCAGGAATACATTGAGTATTTCGAGGATCAAAATCCGAGTGTGCCGCAGATATGGGCGAAAAGGGCAGCTTTCGTTCGGGCACTACCTATTCGGGTTGTTCAGGATGCAGGCCCTTGCGGCTATCCAGGCCTTCAACCAGATCAATCATGCTCTCAAGTCTGCCGGTAGAAAGGCGGTAGCACGGGATCCCGTCTACAAGGCGAATAAGTTGCATAAACTGGCTTACCGGAGAATCATGCCCCTCCCCTTCCGTCTCCGGAAAGCGACACTGTTTCAGGTCCCTAAGGAGGCGAAATGCGGCCTCGTGGTTGGGGATACGGGTCAAGACCGGCTCTTCTGTAAAATCGGGGTTAAAACGATCGACCCGGTAGACATTCCACATCCGGTCCTCATGTCTCTTCAAAAGTACCCTGATTCTTCCTGTAAGACCTCGGCCCGGGGGGAATTCAATACGCCATTCGGTGCGTCCTCCGGCCGGGCCCTCGGTCTTAACGTCTTCGAGCCCTGCCAAATCCGTCAAGAACCCTGCATCAGCGCCCTGTTTCATCCCGATCCTGAGTTCGCAAACCTGCCCAGTCCACCCGCCGGGGTCCAGACATATCAGGGCAGGACACCTGATATGTCTGG
>JAXHTA010000417.1:0-3672 GCA_034190285.1 Thermodesulfobacteriota bacterium
TTTGAAATGTTTCGTTTGTAAGGCATTTGATAGCCTGGGACAAATTCTTGTCGATTATTATTTAGTAAAAGGAGGGCAAAGATGAGAAAAAGGGTGACCGTTATTGGGGCTGGATACGTGGGAGCCACTGCGGCCATGCGCCTGGCGGAAAAGGAGCTGGCAGATGTGGTCTTGATTGATATTATTGAGGGTGTCCCTGCGGGAAAGGCCCTGGACCTGACAGAGGCGGCGCCAATAGAGAGGCATGATGCAAGAATCATTGGGACTACAGGCGACTATGCTAAAGCAAGTGGCTCGGATATTGTCATTATCACTGCGGGTATACCCAGAAAGCCGGGGATGAGCCGGGATGACCTTCTGTCCACGAACATGGGCATTATGGCCTCTGTAACCAAGGAAGTGTCGGCGGTTGCCCCCAATGCCATCCTGATTATTGTAAGCAACCCCCTGGACGCCATGTGCCATGTTGCGTCTGAAATCAGCTGTTTTCCAAAAAACAGGGTCTTAGGGATGGCCGGGGTCCTGGATTCCGCCCGCTTTCGTGCATTTATTTCAATGGAACTGAATGTGTCGGTCGAAAATACCCATGCCTTTGTCCTCGGTGGCCATGGCGACACGATGGTTCCTCTCCCCCGGTACTCCAGCGTTGCCGGAATTCCCATCACTGAGTTGATGTCTTCAGAAAGGATAAAGGCGATTGTGGAAAGAACTAGAAACGGCGGAGCGGAGATCGTCGGCCTACTCAAGACAGGCAGCGCCTATTACGCCCCTGCATCTGCCGCCGTGGAAATGGCCGAGGCCATCCTGAAGGACAAGAAGAAGATTCTTCCCTGTGCTGCCCGCCTGGAGGGGGAGTACGGCATCAACGGTCTTTTTATCGGTGTGCCGGTAAAGCTCGGCGAAGACGGTATTGAAGAAATCATTGAAATCAAACTTACCGATGATGAGCAAGAAGCCCTTAACCATTCCGCCGATGCTGTCCGAAAACTGGTGGATGACATGAAGAGGCTGAGTCAATCGGGTCACAGCTGATGCCTGATAGCCCTTGCCGTTGCCTGAACGATAGGCCCCCCGCCACATGAATAGTGAAATATTTAGGATTACAACAGGGTAGCAGTCTTGGATAATAAAGCTGTTTTAGGCCATCTTGAGGCACTGGCTCACGCCCTGGGGATACAGATCCGTTACGAAAGACTGGAAGGTGACACGGCTTTCCCCTCGGGCGGCCTCTGCCGAATAAAGGACAAACAGCTGATCATCGTTAACTTGAGCGCCACCACAGGGGAGAAGGTTCAGACCTTGGTCGGGGCTTTACGACGCTTTGATCTTAGCCGGATATACGTCAAGCCTGCTCTTAGGGATATCCTTGAGGAGTCAATTGAAGACTATTAGCATGGTTCTATAATACTATCGCCTTTTTTGTCGGCCTTTTCGACCTTCTTTTGGGCCGATATGTGGTGCGTTTGTATAATTCCAGGTACTTGGCCACGCACGATTTCATTTCTTTCCTTTCGCAGATCTCCTGGATTCCCCTAATGTCGTGGTAGTAATCGAGATGATCATATATATCGCTCGATATCCGGTGCAGGGAGTGCGCGCGTACCAGCCTCTCTTCCACCTCGAAGCCCCTGGACATCATAACCCTCGGACCCGCAAAAATAACAAGAGCCCCGGGTTCCGCGATGATTATGTCCCCAAGGGCCGCATAGCTGGCAATGGCTCCCCCCGTGGAAGGATCCGCCAGGATGGATATGTACGGAAGATTCTGTCTTTTTAGACGATTGATCGATTCCACCGTTTTGACCATCTGCATAAGGGCCGATATCCCCTCGTAAAGTCTTGCGCCTCCAGAACAACAAAGACTGACGAACGGCAGGTTTTCCTGGATCGCATAATCCACTGCTCTCCTGAACTTTTCACCGAATACGACTCCCATGGAACCGCCACCGAAATAAAAGGTGCTGATTGCCGTGACCACCGGAAAGTGGTGGATTCGTGCGCTGCCGACTACGAGGGATTCCCTGAAATGAGAGTGGCCTTCCTGCTTGGCCAAGAAATCCCGATAGTAATCCGTAATTGCACTTTCTTCTAGCAACTCCTCTACGGACAGATTCCGGTAAAGCTCATGAAAACTACCCGTATCCACAAGGCAGTCGATCCATCCCGATGCCCCCAAGGTGTAAGAATAACCGCATTCCGGGCACACGTTGAAGTTGTCAAGCAACGCCGAAAGAGAGATCAGCTTCCCGCACCCGTTTCGCCTTTTGTCCTCGCCCTGTCTGGAACCGCATTCAATGAATTCCGCGTCATCATTATCTTCTCGCTTGATATCTCCATAATGGTCGTCCACCTGAATTGCGCTTGGATGATTGACGATCTTGATGTCCGGCGGGGGCTTCCTGAAGGCTTTCCTGATTGGCTTTTCTATAGATCTTTTGATGTCGTAAAGTTTTCCGCTGCCTCTGGACAGTCCATATTTTCTTGCCTTGAGTTCCCGCTTCTTGATCAGTCTCTTTATGCGGGAACGGGCAACATCCCTTATAGCCCGAGCCAAAAACTCCCGTATGTTTTCTGCCATGCCCAGGGAATCGGTCACATCCCGTGGGGATGGTACAATGCGATCTATAACCCCCAGACGTTTGAGTTCTCTGGCCGTGGGCTTTAAAATGGCAAGGGCATCTTTGATGCGGGTGGAATCTCTAAATACGATAGAGGCCATACTTTCAGGGGGGGCGGTGGCATAGAGGGCATCATCCATTTGGCCTCTTATGTCCGCTACCTGAATGGCCAGTGCACCCCCACTGCCTCCTTCCCCAAGAATCAGGGAAACGGTCCTCAAGGGTATGGTGAGGAACTCCCTGATCAGTTGAGCGATGAAAAAGGCCTGGAAGCGCTGGGCCGAATACATGGAGATATCCGCGCCATAAGTATCTATTATGGAAAAAATAAACGTATTCTCCGGATCCGAGGACGCCGCCTTCTTGAGAAGGCTAAGGATGAATGAATGATCATCGGACGTGAGCATACCATAATTCAGTTTCTTGAGATCATCACTGTTTTGCAGATCTTCCGGCTTCGGCTTTTGTTGGGCAAGGACAAAGAGTCTTTTATCCGAAAACTGGCAGGAACCTGATAAAAGAGACTCTCCGGGGCACTTGAAGTACTCAAAATCAGGGAACAACCTATTGATCATATCCGAGGCCCTGGGCCTGAATGGATGCCTTGTCCGCTTCTTAAAAATGTCAAAAAGATCTATCTTGGCCATAATTGCTATCCCTTCGGATTTCGTACTTCTGGTTTTTGCTCCAATATTTTATGAATGAGCCTGAAATCGTACAACCTTTTCAATTCTTACCGGCACAACCGGTGGCTTACTAACAACTCAACACTTGTGTCAAGCTCGATTGTCTTGCGTGGTCTCAGAACTCCACGTCAGGCACGGGAACGCCCTTCTTGGCAAGATCTTTCGCCGCCTTGGAGATATCTTTGAACAAGCGTCCAGGCGTGAACAACAGACGCTTGAAAACCCCGACCACATTGCTTCCCAGGTTTTTCAGGGGGACGTATTGCACCTCTGGTTCTGGCAAAGGCCCTTTGACTTTGAAGTAATATATGAGGAGTGATTTCTCCTTTCCGGTCAGGACATATCCCACGATTGGAACGTTGCTGACC
>JAXHTA010000418.1:0-3649 GCA_034190285.1 Thermodesulfobacteriota bacterium
CTCGTTTTGCATACAGTTATTGTTTTCGTTGCCCTGCTCGACCGTACCAAATCCATCGCAGCCCATGCCATAGTCGGTGCAGATCTTAATCAGATCACTTTGTCCGACACAGTAGAAGGGGCCTTCAAAGGTTCCTGAGTATGAGTGAGGGTCATGGGGGTAAGGTTTCAACGCAGGACAAGAGTGATTCCCTGCGTGAATGTCATCTATAAACAGGCAGGTAGTGCTTTCATCCGCAATTTCTGTTCCATGGTTTTCTATTGTATAGTGTATTTTATATCCCTTGGATGGATCAGTCGGATCAATCCATTCCTCTGCCTTTTTGGTGACAACAATGTCCGGTTTTATTGATAAAGGAAGACTTCCTGCGAACACCTTGGAGCCGTCATAATTGACATGGAAAAGAACGATCCGATCAGAATATATCCGGTATAAGTTAAAGGTCTCCGCTCCGCTGTGAAACCAGCTCAGATTGTCGCACCAGATGTGGTGGGTTCCACTTAGGGTATGTTGTGCCGTTATGTGTTCATGCCCGTTCATATACATGGTAACATGGTGGCTCTCAAATAAGCCCAATAAATCCTCAGGCCCTGGAATGGGTTCGCCATTTGCACTGTCAAGAAGCGGCCGGTGGACGAAGATTATCTGTGATTTGCCTTCCATTACTTCTTTCTCTACCCACAGCCTTTGATCTTCATCAAGGGAGAGGTAGCAGTTGTTGTTCAGTCCGATAAAATTAAACGCGTGATAATCGAAGGCATAATAATCATCCCCCAATTGCTCCCGGTAGCGTTTCAGGTCTCCTTCTCCGTCGATGATGTCATTGTCTCCCGGGACGCAATAGCAGGGCATATCAAGTCCTGACAGGGCGTCTTTGAATGTAGCGTATTGCTCCAGAGTTCCGCTGTCAGTGAGATCTCCGGTGAAAAGTACGAAGGCGGCGTTGATTTCATTGATTTGCTCAACGGCATGATAAAGGTTCTCTGCCTGCTGGGGTGGGTTCTTACCGATATGGGTGTCTGAAACCTGAACGAACTGAAACAGCATCTGTTGATAATCAAGAATCAAAGAGGGCTCTCCCGCTAGGAAAACCTCCCCTTGAGCATGGCAAGAAGAGCAATTTAATGATTTGCCATCATCGAGCTCGGGGGGCCACGCACCGTGGCAGGAATGGCAGGTCGTAGCGTTGCCATAGGTGCTGAACTCAGAAGACAGGATTTTTGAAAAACCGGTATCCGCCCTTACGAGAAATCCGTTTTCTGCAATATCAGTGTTTAGATTTCCCCCCTGATCACTAATAAGAGGGGTAACATCTGCCACCATCCAGCCGGGAACAGGGCCGGGCAGATCAAATGCCAAAAAGGTGTCCGGATCAAAATCTCCCCCTGGGGTCTTCCAGCTTGTTCCGGTTTCGACCTGGTTCCAGGTAACTGAATCCTCTTTCCAGGAACTAGAAAGGGGATTAAGAAGATAAGTGCTGGTGGAGGGGTTGCTATGGATATGGAAGGTTAATCTTGCGTCTTCAATCAAGGCCGTATGATCCAGACCACTGAGGTCAAAATGGAATAACCCGCGCGCATCTCCGGCTTCACCGCTGAATAGAATCTTCCAATCCTGTCCAAAGTTGTCATCAGGCAATAATTGGTCTATGTATGTGTCTTTCTCAGATGTTTTAGTGATGGTTCCCGCACCGGCCGAATGCAAGGCCGTCAGAAACATAGCAGAAATAAAAAAACTGAGTCTCATATTGAATTCAGGTGTCATCATGATTTCTTCCTCGAGAAAGGGCATGAAAAAGCAGTTAGCGGGGCAAAAAAGACAGATCTTCTTCCGAAGCAACTTGGGCAATAATTTCTCATTATTGCTGAAGGCCGACGTTCGATAGCTGAAAGCAGATCTATTTCAGACTGGCTACGAGGCCCTTCAAACTAACCAACAAACCATATTCGGAAGTGACTGAGTAGACGTTTTCTCCGAGACCAGTTGTTACAGTAACATCCACATACTGCACCAGTGGATTTCGATTAAGAAGCACAAGAGCAACAATGACGTCTTTGCCTAATGTCTTATTATACAGGCACCAGATCTCGTCATCGGGATCAAATGAGACCCTGGAAGTGTGATCAAAGTATGTATCCTTACCCGTCACGGAGATCACATGATAAGTGGGCTCCCACCTGCTACCCAGTATCCACCACGGATAGATGTAATTAATAATACCTTGAGTCCGGCCGCTTATCACAGTGATTGTAGCGGCTGCTGTCACAGAATTGGCTATATCGTAAACGGTCACCGTATCGGTTGCTGAATCGCCCGTGGCGCTAATACCCGCCGTATACAGGCCGGAAGCAATAATTTCACTTCCAATCTAGCTTGCAACCTCATAACTATAGATCGGGCCCTGGCTGCAATCGCCGCTTGTTGCCGCGCTGAATTGAATAGGCGCCCCTGAATGAACCGTTTCCTCCTTCGGGCTGATATTCACAAGACAGGAAGAAAAACAGAACTCTCCCGGGACCGCCGCAACCGAAAGGGCATAGTTGTTCTCGTCAACCACGGTTATATTTTCCGCATTAAGGCCACGACACTCCGTCAGGGGGGCGTCTTCTTTCACCTCATAGAAGATTTCAAAAACAGGACCGCTTCCCTTTTCAATCGTATTGAGACTCATGGAAAAGAAAAACATCCGGCCGCACCCGTCTTCCAGTTCATTGAAATCGCAGTAAAATTTCTCGGTGCGTGACGTAGTTTCCACATCAGTCACAACGATGTAATCTTCCTCATCGCAGACATCCAGTTGAACCGCCATCACTTCGTGATCGGGGTTATCCAGGCTTATCAGGACCTTGTTTAGGGTAGAACCGGGGGCGCCTGATCCGTCTCCCACCGTGACAGTCGCCTTGGACATTGCCTCAAACGGGAAACAGAAAAGAACACCAAGTGTCACAGCTACCATTAAATATGCACACAAATTTACCCCTTGTTTCATTTATTAGACCTCCTGCAATAATTTAGCCTTTTGAAAATAAGGAGCTTTGATTTGTGGGGGTCTCTATTGGTAAAGCCACTTCACAAATTCTTCATAGCTCGTAGAACGCCCCTTGGGTTAGAAACAGGGGTCCGGGTTAGACAGTTCAATGTTTAAGTGTGACCGCTCACGGTTCAAGAGCCCTGACTGATGGACCTGAGGCCTTGAACTGGGTCCTGATAACATCTTAGAACCGTCGGCCATTAGGCCGCCGGCTCTAAGGAGGTGGGTGTCTAAAGAAAGTTTAGAGATTAAGGTCTTCGGTATTTACGGCGACAGGTTGGTTATTGGCATCTGCCACATTTATCCCGGTCAGTTGCGGATCCATATTCCTGTTTTGGAAGAACCTCTGGAAAAGACCCCGAGAGTTCTCATAAAAAATCTCCAAAACCGATCCCGCGCCGGGAGAAATCGCCTTTCCCTTAAGGGAGACTATAACCACCTTTACCCCTTCCTCATCCAGATCATTGAACTGGGTGAGAAATCCATTGGTTCGGAAAGTGGGTAGTATGGTCTTTACCCTTGCTTCGTCGGGGAGGTTGCTAATGGTAAATCCCACCCCCAAGACCGGCATGTTGTTATCCATCTCAAGAGTCAGCCTGTCTCCATGATTTCTTTCCA
>JAXHTA010000419.1:0-3639 GCA_034190285.1 Thermodesulfobacteriota bacterium
ATGGTCCGGTTAGCTCTGTGAAACGCCCCGTGCGGACCCGCATGCGGGGTGTTGTGGGGGCTGGGGGAGAAAAAGCCCCGGCTACCCGATTCGGCGATCTCCATTCCATTATTTTAATATAACATGAGGGATACTTAAACATTTCAGTACCGCTTTTTTAAGCCTTTGACAAGTTATCATCAATCCAGAACCTGACTAATCACCCTGGACAAATCCTGAAGTTGAAAAGGTTTTACAATTGCTGCACAAAAACCATATTCTTTGAAATTTGCCATAACCGGATCAGTAGAATAACCACTCGATACAATCACTTTCGCTTTATGGTCTATTTTCAGAACTTCCTGCACAGCCTCCTTTCCGCCCATTCCACCTGGGATGGTGAGATCCATAATGACAATATCAAAGATCCCTCCCGACTTCATACCTTTCTTATACAACTGTATGGCTTCCTTTCCATTTGTTGAGAGAGTCACTTCATGTCCTAAATGCATCAACATCTTTTTGGCCACGTTTCGCACTATATCCTCATCATCCATAATTAAAATCTTTGCTTGCAAGCAAGGGGCTATCACTTCCAACAGCTCCTGCTGTTGCACGGCCACCTGCTCAGATGCAGGCAAAAATATAGTGAAAGCGCTACCCTCTCCCGGTGAAGATTCTACCGAAATATGACCATTGTGTTTGTTGACAATTGATTGCGTTATGGCAAGACCGAGCCCGCTACCCTTGGCTTTTGTTGAAAAGTAGGGGTCAAATATTTTCTCCAACACATTCTGAGGGATACCAATCCCACTGTCCCGGATACAGATTTTTACAAGTCTTTGCTCCGGTGTGAATGGCAAGATTTCTCTGATTCCAGAAATAACATTTTCACAGGTTATCGTGGCAGTCCCACCCTCGGGCAATGCCTGGCTTGCATTAAGGACAATATTTTGGATAACTTGACTTATTTGTCCCTTGTCAATATCTGCCCACCATAAATCATTAGGGATATCGTATTGACATGCGACGTTACTACCACGAAGCACAAAATTTGCGGAATCCTTAATGACGTTTTCAAGAGATGCTGTTTCTTTAACAGGATCACCTCCCCTGGCAAAGGTCAATAACTGCTGTGTCAGATTTTTAGCCCTAAGCGATGCTTTTTCAGCCTCAGCAAGCAGCTTTGCAGTTTCTTTCTTGATATCAGTATCAAATAAAGCCAGATTAATGTTCCCAAGAATAGCTGCGAGAATATTGTTGAAGTCGTGGGCAATCCCTCCAGCCAAAGTACCAATAGACTCAAGTTTCTTTGTTTTTTGTCTTTCCTCATCAAGGGCTTTTTTTTCTGTAATATCCTGGTTAACGGCTAATGCCCCCTCTACCTCACCATTGATATTCAAAATAGGAGCTGCCCAGTGTTGAATTATTTTATAAGTTCCATCAAAACATTTTATCTCAATCTCTTCCTCTTATGATTCTTCTCTGTTCTTGATGGCGCGGGTGACTCCCCATTGTTCAGGTGGAATCGGTACATCAATATCTTTCCACCAAGCCTTGTAAATATGAAATTCATCAGGCCTTACATAATGCGCACCCTGCCAAATCTTTTGACCTGCTGGGTTTCCGTAAATGATTTTCCCTTTCTTATCTGTAAACCAGACTCCGATGGGTAAAGTTTCCAATACTTTTTTCAGTTTGTTTTCGCTTTCTTGGAGAGCTGTTTCTGTCTTTTGCCGTTCGATAATCTCCAACTGCATTTCTTCATTAGCGCACTCAAGGTCTTTCGTACGCTCGGAAACTGTTTGCTCAAGCTCATCTTTGTAGCGAATGAGGGCCTTTTCACTTTGTCGACGACGCTCTATTTCCTGTTCGTTCTGTTGACGGAGTTTCAGGAGATCAACTGCGCTTGAATGAAAATTTCTTGAAATAAAAAGGCAACAGGTCAAAAATATAATAGTCATGATACCCATGCCGAAGTGAATATCGTTAGGAATAAATAGGAATCTCACGATGATGGGAAGTAGGGCTGGAACACCAAATAAATAAAAGCCAAATCGCATTATGGAAGTAGAAGCAATTGAACCAGCCACCATACCCCCTAACACAAAGGCGACAAAAATCTGATGGCTAACGGAATGCTCGGGGAAAATCAGGATGCCTGCTGATCCCCAGAGCAAACCGGAAAGAAGCAAACCTGCCAGATAAAGATACATCCAGCGGTGGAGGACAGCCTCCTTGTTTTCTGACTTTTTGTATACCAAGAAAGACAGTTGACGCAGTAGTGTGAGAACAAGGACACAAGCCAGCCACGCATTCAACTTCTGATGAGGCACTTCATCCCAGAGGATATATGAAAGAATAATGGCGTTTGCGATAGATGCGAAAAACACGGCTGGTAGATGGGAATAGAGCTGTCGCGTTTTTTCTGGCAGAAACTGGACTTTGTCAAGAAAGAGAGATAGCATTTACTTGTTTACTGAAATTGGTAGCAATGCACTCAACTAGAGATAGATAAGAAATCATTTTTCGAACCAAATTTTTCCTGAGAGAATTGCTCTATGGATTTAAGATGTCAACCAACTCAAGGTAGCAGTGACCGGAAAGATATCCGCCATAAATCATAAACTTGTTCCCTTTAATCATTCTATAGGCCATCTTGCATCTCATCAAATCGGTTCTTTGCTCATCGTTACTATCTCTCCGCCGAACGCCTAGGTTAACATGCCCCCTCGGCGTCATGTTGAACCTGATGTGTACGCCCGGCACGGGCGTGAACTTATGGGGTGCAAGTCCCCTATACGTGAACCCTGCTAATGGGTTGAGATATTAGCAGAAGTATTAGCCGAAGGCAAGAGCGTTCCCGTGAGGAAGGGTTTGAAGGAAGCCGGAGTGCAAAGCTGTGAGCCGACGAACAGAAACGGCATACAAGGCCCAGTCTCCGGGTGAGTTAGCACAACATAACGAAGCCCAGGGTTCAGGGGATAGGGTAAATGCTGCGGTTGTGCAGCGAAAGTTCACGTCCTTATCCGGGGAGCTCTGCTCAACATGCGGTTTGACGGTATTAACCCACTACCTGGTGAAATGTGCCGGTTGGGACACCCGGCTGAACAAGTCCCGGCGTTTTGAGGTTTGCTTCCACCGGAAAACGAGCAAAGCAAGGTAGCAGTCAGGGTAGGGGGAAGGTGCTGGAAAGCAGCGCTTCATGGTGTAATTCATAAAGTGATTGGGCAGAAGTCAGCAGAGGCCATAATAGCCGAACGTCCGGGGTAATGCCCGGGACATGGTGAAGGGCCGAACACAGAGCAGGGAAGGAGCCTTTATGAGTGCTCATGACATGATGAATCCGACAGGAGGAGTGAGCGTGGGGCATGTCATTGAACCGCCCGACCCAAATGGTTATTTTCGGCTTTTCAAAGAGCTGAAGATGATTATTCAATACCTGACTACGGGTTCCGGTTAGCTCTGTGAAACGCCCTGTGCGGACCCGCATGCGGGGTGTTGTGGGGGCTGGGGGAGAAAAACCCCCGGCTACCCGATTAGAGCAATTTTTCTTTACGCTGTGAGTTTCTTTGCTATCTTTGCGACATGCTCACCCTGGTAATGTGCTCCCGCCAGTTCGTTCTCGCTCGGTAGCCGACTGCCATCGCCACCTGCGAT
>JAXHTA010000042.1:0-13618 GCA_034190285.1 Thermodesulfobacteriota bacterium
GGCCCGTTTGGAGGAGGCGATTGCGGCATTTCTCAAGGACTACCCTCACCTCAAAGGGCACCGCCAGATGAAGTATCTTCTTGAATCTTTAGTCGTATCACATCACGGGGGGCAATTGCCTTACTGGAAAGTCCTCGTTGAGACGATGATGAACAAAGGCTTTCTGGAGGCCATTTTTTCTACATCCACAGTGGCTGCTGGTGTCAATTTCCCGGCCAGGACCGTGGCCCTTGTTCAGAGCGACCGTTATAATGGACGCGAATTTGCTGATTTGACAGCAACGGAACTGCACCAGATGATAGGTCGGGCGGGCCGGAGGGGAAAGGATCACATTGGGTTTGTCTTAATCATCCCCGGTCTCCACCAGGATCCCCAACTCATTCAAGACCTGAAGGATGCGCAGGACGAGCCAATCCGAAGCCAGATCCACATCAACTTTTCAATGGCCCTGAACCTGCTTTTGTCCCATACTCCACTTGAAGTCAAAGTCGTTCTTGAACGCTCGTTTGCTGCGTTCCAGGAAAAGGAACGAGGGCCCTTGCTTGGTAGGCGCTGGGGTCGAATGGTGACGGAATTGGAGGCGGCCCTTTCGGGCGGCAAATGCGATATTGTCGACCCCTATGAGGTCTTGGACAATATTGAGAACAGATCAGATTTACAGAAGCAAATCAAAAGAATGACCCAATCTATAGGCCATGAGCGATTAGTGAACGCCTATAGGGAGTATCTTAAACCTGGGAGGCTTATCCTTCACAAGAATGCAGATGTCTATGTTGTTATTCGCACTTATACTGAGGGTGGAAGGTTTATTTGCGCGGCCTATAGCGTCAAGAAAGTTTTGAGTGCTCGGAAAGGCCGGCTCGGGCTGAAGAAAGTCGACCTGGCTCAGGTTGAGGCCGTTTTTGACTGCCAGTTGGTCGTTCCCGAAGACCATGTCCCAAAGAGGATCAAGACCGTTTGCGAGGCTGTCTCTCTGGATCATCTGGAACCTCTCAGTATAGAGGTCTCTGATCAGGACTCTTTTGAGGAATTACATGAATTGAGGCAGAGGATCAATTTGTTTCCGTGCGAAGGCTGCAAACACCTGAAGATATGTCACGGAAGAAAGAAAAGCAAATTAAGGATGTTGCTTCGGGACTTACGTTCTATTGCCGTTCAAATGGATGGAATAGGGGGTGGGCTATGGCCTGGTTTTAAGCGTCACGTCAGGTTCTTGAAAGACACCGGTTTTGTTGATTATATGGACTGCTTGACGCCCGACGGCTACTGGGCGGCCAAACTGAGGCTGGACCAGCCGCTACTGATTGCGGAGGTTATCAGAAGGGGTATCCTGGATGGCGTTGCCCCCGAAATCCTGGCAGGAGGTCTTGCCCCCTTTGTATGGGACAGGACCCAGGAGGTGGAACTAAGGGTAAACCGGGGTACTTTTGAACTGGTTGATATGGAGGAAATCTTCAACAGTATCCTTGATTCAATCGAGCCTATCAGACAGCTGAAGAACAAACGTGGGTTTGAGAGCCCCCGGGTCCTATTCTGGCCGGCCGCGGCCCTCTTTTTATGGGCCAAAGGAGTTCCATGGAGACAAATCCTGGATCTTGTGCCCGTTGATGAAGGGGATATGGCCTCTCTGATCATGAGGACGGTGGACCATCTGAGGCAGGTAGCGAATCTCAAGGAGACGCACCCTGAACTCGCCTCCGTGGCAGAAGAGGGTGTTAGACTCATTCTGAGGGAGCCTGTTTATATCTCTTGAGCCGGAATCTTCAATCCCCTGATCTGACGTAGAGTTTGGCGAAAAAGATGGTTTTCGTTCGGGCCCTAACTACTCATCCTTAGTCAGCTTCTTGTCCTGGATATGTGCTATAGCCTTTTCGAGCCTTTCCAGTACGATCTGCCTGCCAAGAACTTCCATTACCTCAAAGATCCCAGGACTAGCGGTTTGGCCCGTAAGCGCCACTCTCAATGGTTGGGCAACGTCCCCTAGCTTGAGCCCCATTTCCTTCGTAAATACTGAAAGCGTCTTTTCGAGGCCTGATTGATTGAAATCAGAGGTTCTCTCAAGCCATTTGTGGAGGGCATCTAACAACTCAATTATATCTGGTTTCAAGAATTTATCATCGGCTTTTTTTTCGTAGGTGATTCTTCCCTGAAAGTAAAATCGGGCGCGTTCAGCCATGTCCGCAAGTGTTTTGCTTCTAGCCTTGAGGCTCGAGGCCGCGGCTTTAGCCTTTTCCCTATCCACCACATCTTTAAATCCCAAGTCGGCTAGAAAGGGGACCAACTCTTTAGCCAGATACTCAGCTGAAGATTCACGGATGTACCAGGCATTCAGGTCCAGGAGTTTTTCTGCGTTAAAGACCCCCGCAGCCTTTCCCACGTTAGCCAGGGAGAATTTTTGAATGAGTTCTTCTCTTGTAAACTTTTCCTGATCGCCATACGACCATCCCAATCTGGCCAAGGCATTGAGCAAGGCATTGGGGAGGTATCCCATATCCCTGTAAGCCAGCACAGACAGGGCGCCATGTCGTTTGCTCAACCTTGCCTTGTCCGGCCCAAGGATCATTGGAACATGAGCGTATTGAGGGAGGGGCTCTCCCAGGGCCTCATAAATCAATATCTGACGAGGGGCGTTATTGACGTGATCGTCACCCCTTATGATGAATGTGACGCCGAGACTGACGTCGTCTGCAACCACAGCCAAATGATATGTAGGACTGCCGTCTGATCTTCTCAGAATGAGATCGTCCAGTTCTTGGTTGTCAAAACGGATGGGCCCTTTGACCAGATCTTCAAAACAGGTTACACCGGTCTTCGGGATCTTGAGTCTTACAACCGACCCGGGCGCAGGACCGAGGCCCGAATCACGGCATTTACCATCGTATTTGGGTTTCAGTCCTTTGGCACTCGCCTCTTTTCTCTTTTTCTCCAGGGTATCGGCCGAGCAATGGCAGTGATAGGCCTGATCAGTTGAAAGAAGCCTGTCTATGAAGACGCTGTAAATATCATATCTCTGAGACTGGAAATAAGGTCCTTCGTCCCAATCTAGGCCGAGCCATTCCATGGATTCCAAGATAGCCTTTGTGGCTTCATCCGAAGACCTTGCCTTGTCGGTATCTTCGATCCTGAGAATAAACTTTCCTCCTTTCTGTCTGGCAAAGAGCCAGTTAAACAGGGCTGTTCTGGCCCCACCGATATGGAGATAGCCTGTTGGGCTGGGTGGAAATCGGGTTACGACTTTTGTCTGGGTCATGGTTGATAGATAACCTCCATACAATATAATACTGGGTGATCAAAAACTGGAGGTTAAGGGGATATTAGAGCAATGGCGAGGACAAGATAATCTCAAGATCCCTGTAAACTATGGACGCGTGTGCCATATCACATGGCGCTGATATGCCGATGTTTGGTTTCTTATGAGCCAAGTCAGTCGCTACTATGTGGTATAGACCCAGTCATAACTGATAGGTTTCGCATCCAGAGCGTTCAATTTTGGATGGAGAAATTTATCCCTGAGCTTAAGCCAGTTATATGCCGGTCTAAATTTCCGAAGTTTGCCGTCTTCTGGCTGCTTGGAGTGTTTAGTTCGGCCATAAGAGGCCTCGGAAATTCCAACAAAATACCCTTCTGCCGGATAGAGGTAGGTGGATTCGAAAACGTCCTCCTTGATTCCCTCTCGGTGGGCCAGTTCATTGACCTGTTCTTTTGTCAATTGTATCAGAAAGAACTTTGACACTCCTCGTTCAGAGTACTTGTACATGCACCGCGACTCTGAGCTGGAAACAAACACCGTGGAGATGAAATCCAGCTTCCTCAAAAGCTGGGCCGCAATGAGCCCAGCTGTCCTTCTTCCTCCTGCACTGTGATGACAACCGTAGTATTCAAAGAGCTTGTTCTGAAGAAAACGTGCTTCTTTGTCTCCGTTCTCGTATAAATTGTTTTGAATGTACCTGAGCCATCTGGCCAGATCTTCCGCGGCATCTGCGATGGGCCAGTCTATTTTTACATGGAAATGAGTCAGTGGGTATCGAGTTATCTTTTTGACAGTTGGGTCCTGCTGTATGAGCAATGCGTAATCAATATTCAATAACTCCTCAAGGAAATCCAGAAACCCGGGGTTGTCAAAATACCGGAGATTATGATGAAACCGTTTGTATAAGGAAAAGTTAGCGAGGTATTCAAGATTTTTCTTGACTACACTGTTTTCAGGAAAAAAACGGATATAGTTCTTGAGTTCAGGACTTACCACGCCTTCACAAAAGATGACGATGAAAGTGCTGAACAATTCTGATTCTTTTTCCACTTTCTTTGATGCTGGTTTTAGCTCGCTTTTGTCGAGAAAACTGTAATGAATCCCATTCTTTTGGTAATGATGGAAGGAGTCAATGAGAGAGATTTTCATTAATCGACGTTCTAGAGCATCTCTCAAGACTTCATAAAGCGAACGCCTCAACTTTTCGTAGTAATTTAGCCGTTCTCTATATCTCCACATAGGCAAAAGGGTAGGAAGCTCAAAGGCATTTTCGGCTCATCTGGACGATGTCCGCACTCACGAACAAGCGCATAAAGTGAAAGCGGATTCTCTCAGTCGCCAATGGGCGGGAGGCCTTTCGAGAAAGCTGAACAAAGGAGTCGTCCCGTGGGACTGAATTCAGCTTGCCTTCATAAGAAAAGCGGCCATCTCGGGCAGCCTCATAGACCCCGCTCCGGATAATCGTTTGGAAAGTATAATAAAAAGGGGTTCAAAGTGTCAACAGGAAAAGAAATTCAGAGTTTGTGTCTTTTTGTGTGAAGCCTTATGGCAGGTATGGTCCAAAAGTGAGCCGATTAATTTTCTTGACAAAAAACAGGGGTTTTATATACTCCACACTCTGTTTTTACGTGAACCACCACGTCCTGCGTTGGCGTGGGATATCTGCTTTGAAGGAGATTTGCGGTTATCGTTCTTTAATAAGGTTCGCTCCTGATGATCATTAACTTGAGAGCTATTCTGCATGGTCACCAACGCTTCGATTTTATCCTTGAACCCGATTGGTGGGAGGGTAATGAGGAGAATGGTCAGATTATGGGGCTTGCTGCACCCTTGAAAGTCCACATGAACATCTCAAGGTTGGGTGAAAGGCACTTGCTTGAAGGGAGTCTGTCCGGTGTGGTTCTGGTTTGGTGTGCCAGATGCCTTGAATCCTATCACCGTGATCTAGCAACTGAATTCAGATTGTTCCTGACCTCTTTGCCTGCAAATACAGATCAAAACGAACTTGAACTTTCCGAAGACGATATGTGGGTCGATTTCGTCGCGGGAGATGAAGTAAATCTACTTGAAATTGTTCGAGAACAAATCTATCTTTCATTGCCCATGAAGACCCTTTGCAGGGAAGACTGTTTCGGGCTGTGCCCGCGCTGTGGAACGAACTTGAACAAGAAAAAGTGTAGTTGTGAGAGAGAAAATGGAGACCAAAGTTTTTCAAAACTGAAGAACCTAAAAGTCAATGGATCATAGGAGTAGGTTATGGCTGTACCAAAAAAGAAAAAATCAAAATCCAAACGGAATATGCGCCGGTCTCACGACAGCGTCAAAATGCCGAATATCGCTACCTGCCCACATTGTCACGAGCCAGTATTACAGCATCATGTATGCTCAGGATGTGGGCTTTACAGGGGTAGGACCATCATTAGAACCGAGGGGAGTTAACCCTGTTCTTGGAACTTGATATCAGGTAGCTGACAACCGTCATTTAAATATTTTCGTCAATTGGGAGGTTGTGATCAGAGGACAACATCATGAGTAGTCTGAGTTCGAGAGTTGTGGTCATCACCGGTGGATCGAAAGGCATAGGCCGTTCTGTGGCCTTCAAGTTCGCTGAAGAAAAGGCCAGGATTGTTATTGTTCATTACGATCCCGACGATACCGCCTGTGAAGAGACTTCGAGAATATTGGCTAAGAGTGGTTTGGAACATGAGACCCACAGGGTGGACATATCTTCCTTTGGGGCTGTGCAGGACCTGTTCAAGGGTATCATTTCGAGGCTTGGGGAAATCCATGTGCTGGTTAATAATGCCGGGATCACAAAGGATACACTCCTGATGCGGATGGGTGAGGAGGAATGGGACACGGTCCTAGGCGTTAATCTGAAGGGCGTGTTTAACTGTACCAGAGCGGTGGTCAGGCCTATGATGAAGCAGAGAGGGGGGCATATCGTCAATATATCTTCGGTCATAGGACAGATAGGAAATGCCGGACAGGCCAATTATGCTGCTTCCAAATCAGGAATTATGGGCTTCACAAAGACCGTTGCGAAGGAGGTTGCGGCGAGGGGTATTACCGTGAATGCCATTGCGCCCGGCTTTATTGATACGGATATGACGGAGATGCTTCCCGAAGAGGCAAAGTCGAAGTTTGTCCAGCAGATCCCCCTGGGCAGAATAGGCCGGCCGGAAGAGGTGGCAGAGGCGGTTTACTGGTTCTGCTCTGATGCCGCTAGTTATATCACAGGCCAAATCATTCACGTAAATGGCGGCATATACATGTAAGGTTTGAGTAGTTTAAATTCTTTTTTTGGAGGTTATGGTTATATGGGAGCTGTCGAGGAAAAGATCAAAGAGATTATTTGCGAACAGTTGGATGTGAGTGAAAAAGACGTTGTCCCCGAGGCTTCGTTTGTTGATGATTTGGGGGCTGACTCCCTGGATCAGGTGGAGCTTATCATGGCGATGGAAGAGGCCTTTGATATCTCTATCCCTGATGAAGACGCTGAGAAGATAGGAACCGTACAGGATGCGATTGATTATATTAAGAAAATCAATAAAGAATGATATCGCCGATTTGGCACATAGAACCAATTCGGGTTACAGAAATCCATTAGTGCGGACGGGTATGGGTTCTGGGGCCAGAGAAAGGGTGCCGATTTTAAAACGATGCGGGTTCGGATTCAAAAGGCACGCCTAAGACAGGAGCAATAAAATGGCCAGAAGGGTTGTGGTTACGGGCCTGGGAATGGTCACCCCCTTGGGCATCGGTGTTGACAAGAACTGGGAGGCTGTCTGCTCCGGGAAGTCGGGGATCGGGCACATTACTAAATTTGATGCCTCTGCCTTTTCATCCCGGATTGCCGGTGAGGTCAAGGATTTCAAAGCAAAAGATTTCATGGACAAACAGCAGATCCGGCGGTTTGACATTTTCATCCACTATGCACTGGCAGCCGCAAGGATGGCAGTGGAGGATTCCGGTCTTAAGATTGACAGCTCCAACGGCCATCGTATAGGCTGTTTGACCGGGACTGGATTAGGCGGCCTGACAATGCTGGAACATTTTCATGGGATCCTAATGGAAAAGGGCCCCAGCCGCATCAGCCCTTTCTTTATTCCTGGCATAATCGCCAATATGGCCCCCGGGCAGATCGCTATAGAACTCGGGGCCAAGGGACCCAATCTATCAATAGAGACAGCCTGTGCGGCCAGCTCTCACGCTATAGGTGAGGCCTTTAAGTTGATCAGGGACGGCACCGCAAACGCTATGATTACCGGCGGTGCGGAGGCGGTGGTGACCCCGTTGGGCCTTGGGGGCTTTTGTTCTATGCGTGCCCTTTCAACAAGAAATGATGAGCCGGAGAAGGCTTCTCGACCTTTTGATTTGAACCGCGATGGTTTTGTGATGGGAGAAGGCTCGGGAATACTGGTGCTTGAAGAATTGACTCACGCCCTTGAGCGGGGAGCCGGTATCTATGGGGAGGTGGCAGGCTATGGACTAACGGGGGATGCCTATCATGTATCCGCTCCTGATCCCGGAGGTGAGGGGGCAGCAAATTGTATGAAAATGGCCCTTGATTACGCAGGATTGAAGCCTGAAAACGTAGACTATATTAATGCCCACGGCACATCCACCAAGCTAAATGACCTTTCAGAAAACAAGGCAGTCAAGGCCGTATTCGGGAGTCATGCTCACAAACTTGCCATAAGCTCCACCAAATCTATGACGGGCCACCTTCTTGGTGGAGCGGGCGGAGTCGAGGCTATTTTTACAGTACTAACAATCAAACATGGTATTATTCCGGCCACAATCAATTATGATACCCCCGACCCCGAGTGTGATTTGGATTATGTCCCTAACGCTTCAAGGCAAACGACGGTGAAAACCGGCATGTCAAACTCATTCGGCTTTGGCGGCACAAACTCCAGTTTGGTCTTCAAGGCCTATGAGCCGTGATGCCGTGAGATATCCTGCGACGCCAACAGTCCTTTGATGGTTTTGCATAAGTTCCCGAAAAGTTCGCAAAGACAGAAGAAGTCCATGCGGGAAGAAAGATGATATGTACATAATAATAGGCTCAGATCATGCTGGGTTTGATCTAAAGGAGGCCTGCAAGGCACATCTGGAAAAGCGTCCCGATTGCGTGGTTACAGATATCGGGGTGTTCAGTGGAGATTCCTTTGATTATCCAAAGGTGGCCCATGAATTGGCTGATGCGGTTGCCAAGGGTGAATACGGCCGCGGAATTCTGATTTGTGGAACTGGATTGGGGATGAGCATCGTGGCCAACCGTCACAAAGGAATACGAGCAACCCTTTGTCACAATCTTTATACAACTCGAATGGCCAGGCAGCATACCGATGCCAATATCCTGGCCATGGGAGGACGGGTCATTGGAGAGGCCCTGGCCCTGGAAATGGTGGATCTCTTCCTGGATACCCCTTTTGAGGGCGAGAGGCATCAGCGGCGAGTGGACCAAATTGATTGAGAGGGATGTTTTGAAGGATAGTATCTTACAAGAAGCTGACCCTGAAGTTTATAGTACAATCCGCGCTGAGATGGATCGAGAGAGAAATAGCCTGGTCATGATTGCTTCTGAGAATTATGCCAGTCGTGCTGTGATCGAGGCCCAGGCCAATGTGATGACCAACAAGTATGCAGAAGGATATCCCAAGGCCAGATATTACGGCGGTTGCGAACATGTTGATGAGGTGGAAACACTTGCCATTGAACGAGCAACAAGCCTATTCGGTTCAGATTATGCAAACGTTCAACCCCATTCAGGATCCCAGGCCAACATGGCCGTTTACCTGTCCTTCTTGAAACCTGGCGATGTTATTATGGGGATGGGGCTGTCCCAGGGAGGACATCTGACGCATGGAAGTAGTGCGAGCTTTTCAGGGCAGCTTTTCTCGCCAGTTTTCTATGGTCTGAATCCAAAGACCCAAAGGATTGATTATGATCAAGTGCATCACTTGGCCAAGAGACACAAACCCAGGATTATTGTTGCGGGAGCCAGTGCCTATCCCAGACTCATCGACTTTTCGCGATTCAGCGAAATCGCTCGTGAAAACGGCGCATACCTGATGGTTGACATGGCCCATATCGCCGGGCTAGTGGCCGCGGGCCTACATCCTTCTCCTGTTGGGGAAGCCGATTTCATCACCGCAACGACCCATAAGACCCTGAGAGGCCCCAGGGGTGGGTTAATACTATCACAAGAAGAATATAAAGGAGAGCTTGACAAGGGGATTTTTCCAGGCATACAGGGTGGTCCGTTAATGCATGTTATCGCGGGCAAAGCGGTTGCCTTCGGAGAGGCCTTGAGACCGGAATTCAGGAGTTATCAGAGACAGGTCGTTACCAACGCGAGGGTGCTTGCAGAGGAGATTATTAGCTATGGTTTTGATTTGGTCTCAGGAGGGACCGATAATCATTTGATCTTGATGGATTTGACCCGTAAGGGGATGACCGGGCTGGAGGTGGAAAAGGCCTTGGGGAAGGCAGGGATTGTTGTTAACAAGAATAGTATTCCCTTTGATAAAAGGGGCCCAAAGGTGACTAGCGGCCTTAGACTAGGGACTCCTGCAGTGACCAGCAGAGGAATGAAAGACGAAGAAATAAAGATCATAGCCGCTTTGATAAGAAGGGTATTAGAAAATCTCGAGTCTGATCGTATATTGAGGGACGTCCGCGAGGCGGTTTCCGACTTGTGCTCCAACTTCCCAATCTACCAGCACTTCTATGAGGAGTATTAGTTGTCAAGGCCTTCCTGGAGCAGTTATTTTATGACGATAACCAAGACCGTGGCCAAAAGGTCTACTTGCCTAAGACGCCAGGTAGGCGCTATTCTGGTAAAAGACAAGAGGATTTTGGCTACGGGTTACAATGGAGCACCGGCAGGCCTCAGCCATTGCGAAGAGGCGGGATGCCTGAGAGAGAAGAGCGCCGTGCCATCTGGCTTACGTCATGAGCTTTGCCGAGGTCTCCACGCAGAGCAAAATGCGATCATCCAGGCGGCTTATCATGGTATCCCAATTGCCGGATCGGCTCTTTATTGCACAAACAAGCCCTGTGTGATATGCTCTAAGATGATTATCAACGCCGGAATTAAAGATATCGTATATGAAGAGGGATATGATGACTCGCTCGCGGATCAGCTGCTGTCGGAGGCCTGTATTAGAATTGTAAGGTTCGTCCCATGAAATGCCCATACTGCACAAAGATAGATAACAAAGTGATCGATTCCAGGCTCAGCAAGGACGGAAGGATGATAAGAAGGAGGCGAGAATGCCTTGGGTGTGACAGAAGGTTCACCACGTATGAAAAGCTAGAAGACATACTCCCAATGGTCGTTAAAAAGGACGGCAGACGTGAGCCTTTTAATCGGGACAAGATCATATCTGGAATTCGTAATGCTTGCCAGAAGCGACCGATCAGCATGACCAGGATCGAAGAATTCGTTGACTCTTTGGAGGTGTATTTTCAAGAACTGGGGAAAAAAGAGATTGAGAGTTCACAGATTGGGGAAAGGGTCATTAATAAGCTAAAAGAATGGGATGCAGTCGCCTATGTCCGATTTGCCTCTGTGTACAGACAGTTCAAAGACATTAATGAGTTTATGGCCGAACTGGAGGAGATTCTCAGGTCTAGAAAAGAAGAGGAGGTGCCATAAACTCAACAAAGACATCGAATAAAGCGGATGATAGATTCATGGGGGAGGCATTGCGTCAGGCCAAAAGGGGGATTGGCCGTACCTCGCCCAATCCGTTGGTTGGGGCGGTGATCGTCAAGAACGGTCAGACCATTGCGACAGGCTACCACCGTAAGGCAGGTATGCCGCACGCAGAGGTGGAGGCCTTGAACAAATTGGAGGGTAAGGCCCCGGGCGATACCCTGTATGTAACCCTGGAACCCTGTAACCATTACGGAAGAACACCACCCTGTACTGAGGCCATTTTGAGAAGTGGTCTCAAGAGAGTGGTCGTTGGTATGAGGGATCCCAATCGTGACGTTTCAGGTGGAGGCTGTGAATTTCTTCGAGAAAACGGAGTTTTGGTTACAACTGGCATCCGGGAAGCAGAATGCCGGAGACTTAATGAGGCCTTTCTGAAGTTCGTTGCATCGAGACGCCCTTTTGTCATTGCGAAGTCGGCCTTAACACTGGATGGGTGGACAGCCACAGCGACAGGGCACTCCAAGTGGATCACTAGTGAAAAATCAAGGCAGTTTGTTCATCGTTTGAGGGATCAGGTTGACGCTGTGATGGTGGGAGTCGGAACGGTTGTCGCGGATGATCCTTTTCTGACAACTCGCCTCCAGGGTGAAGATGGCAAAGATCCCCTGCGTGTTGTTGTGGATACACATTTGAGAACCCCACTGAACGCGAAGGTCCTGAACCATGATTCTTCTTCAAAGACCTTGTTGGCGGTTGGCTCCGACGCGGTGACTGAGAAGGAGCTGCAAGAGTATCAGAAACAAGGTGTTTCAACGCTTGTCTGTCCTACTAAGGCAGGTAGGGTTGATTTGGGAACTCTGATGGATAAACTGGCAAAGATGTCGGTGACCAGCCTCCTGGTGGAGGGAGGCGCTTCGATTATGGGTTCGATGATCAGAGAAAGACTGATCGATAAATTCTTCATTTTCAAGGCCCCGAAGATCTTTGGTGGGGATGATGGCGTCCCCATGGCGGCGGGTCCAGGACCCAGAGAGATGGATCAGTGTATGATTCTAAATGATATTAAGGTCAGGCGATTTGAAGAGGACATCCTTGTAGTAGGTTATTTGAATTATTAGGGGTGTCAGCCACAACGGACAAACAACTACTGGCAACGGGCCAAAGAAATGTTCACCGGCTTGGTGGAAGGTATTGGGAAAGTAAAGGCTATCCGGCGTCTCAGGGATGACATGAGCGTGACCGTTACACCTCTTGTCGAGTTTCCCGACTGCCGAGTGGGGGATAGTATTTCTGTTGACGGGGTATGCCTGACGGTGACGGAGGTAGCCAGGGATGCATTTGGCATGGATGTTTCCGGGGAGACGCTTTCCAGAAGCACACTGGGCCTGCTGAGACAAGGCGATGAGGTCAATCTTGAGAGGGCATTACGTCTTTCAGATCGCCTGGGAGGACATCTGGTCCTGGGCCATGTTGACGGGATTGGAGTGATACTGAAAAAAAAACCGCGGGAGAGATCATGGCTTATAAGAATTGGCATTGATGAGCAACTCTCACGCTATACCATTGAAAAGGGTTCTATTGCAGTGGACGGGATCAGCCTGACGATAAATTGTTGTGATGAAAGATTTTTCGAGACTAACATTATCCCCCAAACAGGTACGGAGACGACTATCCTGAAGAAAAAGCCGGGTGATCAGGTCAATATAGAAACGGATGTGATCGGAAAGTATGTAGAGAAGTTCTTTTCAAATGATAGTCCGACTCGAAGAGAAAAGACAGATTCGAGTATCGACGCGGGGATGCTTATGAAGTACGGGTTTGGTGATTGAGATGCCTATTGCAAGCATTGAAGAGATATCGAACGATCTGAGACGGGGCGAGATGGTAATCCTCGTGGATGATGAGGGCAGGGAAAATGAAGGAGACCTGACCATAGCCGCCGAAAAGATAACACCGGAGGCCGTCAATTTTATGGCCAAATACGGTCGCGGCCTCATCTGCCTGGCCTTGAGTCCGGAGATTGTGGAGAAGCTAAAGCTTCCTCCAATGGTTTACGACAATCGTTCCCCTTACAAGACGGCGTTCACGACATCCATCGAAGCGAGGCATGGAGTGACAACGGGTATATCGGCTGCTGACAGGGCTCATACCATCTTAACAGCCGTTGAGGACGATGCTAAGCCGGAAGATCTTGTGCAACCAGGGCACATCTTCCCCCTAAGGGCCAGAAGAGGAGGTGTCTTGTTCAGGACAGGTCAAACGGAGGGTTCAGTGGATCTCGCCCGTATTTCCGGTCTAAAGCCGGCAGCTGTGATCTGTGAGATTATGAGCGAAGATGGCACGATGGCTCGTATGCCGTACCTCGAGGAATTTGCGCAAGAGCATGGTCTCAAGATTGCCACAGTGGCCGACATCATTGCCTACCGGATGCGAACTGAGTCTTTCGTCCACAGGGTAGCGGAAACGATTCTGCCCACGCCTTATGGCGATTTTAAGGCCATTGCCTTTGTGAACGACATAGATGATTATGAGCACCTGGTCCTGCTCAAAGGCGAGATCGACCCCGAAAAGGAAGTTATGGTACGAGTTCATTCGGGGTGCCTCACCGGTGACGTGTTCGGTTCCTACCGCTGTGATTGTGGTGAGCAGCTTAGAAGGGCCATGGCCATGGTTCAACAGGAAGGCCTGGGCGTTAT
>JAXHTA010000420.1:0-3637 GCA_034190285.1 Thermodesulfobacteriota bacterium
AAGTGGTTCACTTGCAGGACAACGAACTGGCGACGTTAACCATTGATGATCTTTCCATTTCCACAGCCCAGGCCGAGCCCATAGAGAGAAGGGCGGAAACCGTGGAATGGAGGGCGGAGGATGTAGAACTGAACGGTTTTCCGCATTTTATGCTCAAGGAGATATACGAGCAGCCGGAGACCATAAAAAATGCAATTAGAGGTAGGCTTGAATCGGGGGAAGGCGTCCCAAAACTGGGCGGACTTACGCCAGTCTGGAATGAGATCAAGGAATGCCGCCACATGGTTATTGTGGCCTGTGGGACATCCTATTATGCGGGTTGTGTGGGGAGATATGTCTTTGAAAGACTTACAGAGATTGACGTGGAAGTGGAACTCGCATCCGAATTTCGTTACCGCAAACTGAATTTCCCCCCCAATACCTTTATTATTGCCATAAG
The DNA here is from genome assembly GCA_034190285.1 of Thermodesulfobacteriota bacterium. Taxonomy (GTDB): domain Bacteria; phylum Desulfobacterota; class DSM-4660; order Desulfatiglandales; family Desulfatiglandaceae; genus JAXHTA01. Next base: position 440 of record JAXHTA010000420.1, read on the forward strand.
CCAGTCGGGGGAAACAGCTGATACGCTGGCCGCAATTAGGGAGGCCAGGCGTAAGGGCGCCAGTCTTTTGGGGATCGTCAACGTTGTTGGCAGTTCAATCTCCAGGGAGACGAAGGCTGGTGTTTACAACCATGCCGGACCTGAGATAGGGGTAGCTTCTACGAAGATTTTCACTTCTCAATTGACCATCCTGACCCTAATGGCGCTCCTCTTAGGCCGACATCAGAACCTGTCGCTCACCGAAGGAGTGGAAATTATCCGGGCACTTGAAGCCCTGCCCGACCAGATTAGGGAGGTCCTTTCGCAAGCCAATCACATCCAGGCCATTGCCGAGAAATATTTCAAGTGCAACAACTGGCTCTTTCTGGGAAGAAAATATAATTTCCCAATTGCCATGGAGGGGGCCTTAAAGCTGAAGGAAATTTCTTATATCCATGCGGAAGGATATGCGGCCGGGGAGATGAAGCACGGTCCCATTGCTCTTATCAATCCGAACCTGCCCACCGTCGCTATTATACCAAGGGATGACATGTATGGCAAAATGATCAGTAATATCCAGGAGATCAAAAGTCGCAGAGGGCCGGTGATTGCCATAGCCACGCAAGGGGATCATAGGATCAGAGAAATGACGGATGACCTGATTGAAATTCCCGAGTGTCTCGACTTCTTAAACCCTATCCTTGCAGCGGTTTCCTGTCAGCTCTTGGCTTATTACTGTGCCAGCTTTCTGAACAGGGACATTGATAAGCCGAGGAATCTGGCAAAGAGTGTGACTGTGGAATGAAGTCGAAAGTCGGAGTGGAGGAGGTTCGGAAGCACAAAGGCAAGAAACACCAGGCTCTCCAAGCTTGATTTTTTGACTTTTCAGGATAGCCCATATGGTAATAAAGAAAAGCATGCTCAGGGCCGCAAGAATGTTGGGCAATATATTGCTGGCTCCGTTTTTCCACTTAGAAACAAGTGGTATAGAGCATTTGCCAAGAAAGAGTGCTTTTGTTCTGCTGCCCAAACATCAGCGGTGGGAGGACATCCCTATCTTGAGCCTGGCAACGCCACGACCCATCTATTACATAGCCAAATATGAGCTATTCAAAAACCCCCTAAGCAGATGGTTCTTTACATCCCTCGGCGGCATACCGTTAAACCGGGAACGTCCTTTGGAAAGTCGGGGTTCTCTTAAGACGATGGTTGGGCTTTTAAGAGAAGGTGAGGGCGTTGTCGTATTCCCTGAAGGCACGTACTACAAGAACAAAATGGGCGCCGGTCATGTGGGCGTGATCCGGCTTATTCTTTCCCATCTGTCTCTCCCATTTATTCCAGTAGGGATTAATTATTCCGGTAACGTGGGGCGGCGGATTAGGGTCCGAGTACGTTTTGACATACCCTTTCGTGCGGATCCAGCTACATCCCCCGGTATGTTGCTTGATCGAGTGATGAGGGAAATCGCAAGGCTCTCCGGATTCCCGGAAGAGCGACGACAGGTTGATGACGGAGGGAATAATACCGTATGTCAAGTGTTGAAAAAGTCCTTGAACGAATAGACGGTTACAGGGACGAGGTCATTCAACTTCAGACGAATCTCACATCCAGAGTGGCCCTGGGGCCTAAGAACGGAGGTTCAGGTGAACACGAAAAAACTTATTTCATTAGAGATTTGCTGAACGCAATCGCTCCTAACGTCCTGGAAGAGATTAAGGCCCCTGACGAGAGGGCACGAAACGGGTACCGCCCCAACCTTATAGCAAAGTGGGGAGAGAGCCGTGCAGAGCCTGCCGTGTGGGTACTCAGCCATTCGGACATTGTTCCGCCAGGAGACCTGTCTTTGTGGGAGAGCGACCCATACCAAGTAAGGGTGGAGAAAGACAGGATCATAGGAAGGGGAGTCCAGGACAATCAGCAAGGGTTTGTCAGCTCCTATTTGGCGATAAAGGCCATTATTGAGTCGGGGTTGAAATTATCAAGATCAGTGGGCCTGGCCATTGTCGCGGATGAGGAGACAGGCAGCGAATACGGGCTCAGCTATCTCTTGAAGCATCATAGCGGCCATTTTATGAAGAGTGATTTGATCATCGTCCCGGACGCCGGCGATGCCGGCGGCACAATGATTGAAATTGCGGAAAAATCCATGCTCTGGCTCCGGTTCACTGTAACAGGGCGGCAGTGCCATGCAAGCATGCCAAATGAAGGCAAAAACAGCCTCTTCGGCGTTGCCAAATTGATTTTGGCATTAGAAGAACTCAAGAGACGATTTGATCTTTCAGATGAGATGTTTAGTCCCCCAATTTCTACCTTCGAGCCCACCAGGATCGAGGCCAACGTACCGAATGTAAACACCATACCGGGCAGGGACGCATTTTACATGGACTGTAGGATCCTCCCTCAGTACTCGGTGGGTGAAATTATCGATTTTTGTCGGGAAATCAGTGGGGAGGTCGGAAGGCATCTAGGGCTTCAAATTGGGGTTGAGACGACTTATCGACAGGATGCCGCAGGACCTACATCTTCCGATGCCCCGGTGGTCATGGGCCTCACTAGAGCGATCAAGAAGGTTACCGGAAAAGACGCCAGACCCATGGGCATAGGAGGAGGGACCGTGGCTGCGTTTTTCCGAAAGGCAGGTTTGCCGGCCGCTGTTTGGTCTACAACCACTGATTCGGCCCACAAGCCCAACGAATACTGCCTGATCTCGAATGTCATAACAGATGCCAAGATTTTCGCTTGCCTTTATTTGAGTGTATAACAGAATTGTTCACCTCAAGAATTGTCGAGGGAATAGGTGGCTTTAAAAGTCAATGAGGTTTTTTTTAGCATTCAGGGGGAATCTTCTTACGCTGGGTGGCCCTGTGTTTTTGTCAGATTAACAGGATGCAATCTGAGGTGTTCCTACTGCGATACTAAGTATGCATATGATGAGGGCGAAGAACTGGAGATTGATGCGATTGTCCTTCGGGTAGCATCTTATAACTGCTCCCTCGTTGAAGTCACGGGTGGTGAGCCTTTGATCCAGGAAGAAACTGGCTTTCTTATCCGCCGCTTGCTTGAGGTGGGCTTTGAGGTCCTGCTGGAAACCAACGGCAGCATGGACATCAGTAGCGTTGATGAGCGCTGTGTGAAGATAGTGGATGTCAAATGCCCTTCCAGTGGCGAGGAAGGGAAAAGCAACCTGGAAAATCTGTCCGGGCTTACAGATAAGGACGA
>JAXHTA010000421.1:0-3614 GCA_034190285.1 Thermodesulfobacteriota bacterium
TCCGGCGGACCCCGGATCGGGGTCCGGGGCAGGCGCCGGAATCCAGTCAATAGTATTTGAAAATGGTGGTATTTGCTTCATGGGATTTGTTGAGATCCTGGATGCCGGATCAAGCCCGGCATGACAGAATTCAAAATCAAGTTGTTAGACTAAATCTCGTTGTAGGGTTAAGTATTGATAGGGAAAGATTCTTTATTCGTAACTGCTCAGGTAGATAGGCCGTAGGCATTTAGGCTGAAGGCTATAAAGCGGAATAAGGTTTTGGGCGCCATGCTTCGATCAATGCGCAGATAGCGGGACTTCGAAAACTAACAGGCTTTAGACTACAGCCTAAACAAACTGAGTAGTTAGTGCCCGAACGAAAACTTTTTTTTCGCCAATCTCTGCGTCAGATCAAAATTTTAATCCTCGAAATATTCCGATATATTCCTGCGGTTAAAATTTTGATCTTCCTTGACCTTGACGAAAAATCATAGTTTTCGTTCAGACACTAGTTACCTTTATCCTTATTATGGGAAAAGCGTGTTTCGATCATTCCTTTGTGTGCTGAAAGAATTCTATACGATTGCCGCCCATACTTTTTGCTGAGACAAGGGCAGTCTTGGCCTTTTCCACCAACTTCCCGGGAACATCGGCATCATCCGGAAATGCGGCAATCCCGCCACTTAGGGTGCAGGGGTGCGACAACTGGATGCGTATTTCGCCAGAAAGGCTTGAAACGGCCTGCAAAATACGGTCTGCCACTGTGAGGGCATCCTGCTTTGTCGTGTAGGGCAGCACAACCCCGAATTCATCCCCGCCGATCCGCCCCAAGATGTCATTTAGCCGCAAGCAGCTTTTTATGCGGTCAGCGACATTACGGAGCAGTTGATCCCCCACGAAGAACCCGTGTGCATTATTAAGGCGGTCCAGGTGGTCTATGTCCAACGCCATGAGTGAAATCCTGGTATCCCTGGTTCGCTGTATACGGCTGAATTCTTCGAGGAGCCGTTTCCACCAGAGTCCATAATTGTAGGTACCAGTCAGACTATCGGTAAAAGTCATTTCTCGGTACCCCCTCCCCGAGGAGGCTTTCTTGATTGCCTCGGCTGCGTCACTACAGAGCAGTTCGAGGTTCCCTTTTGTGCCTTCATCAAACATAGGGGGTTCGCCAGCAAACAGAAAAATATGCCCCTGTGTCTGATCCCGCGCTACTAGAGGCATCAGGATATAGAATTCCTCATTGAACGGAGTTAGCGACGCCGAAAACAATTCCTTTCGGTTGAATATTATAGTTTGACGAGCCGATTCGGCCTTTGGTTCGATCAGGCGCGGAATCAGTTCTTCGTAAATCTCTGGATAGTGTTTTGTGTCCAATCCATAGCCCTGCACCAGGTCGAAAAAGCCTGATTCCTGATTCTTCAATAGGAAAACGCCTTTTTTCTGGGTTTTCAAAAAATCGGTAACCAGGTGAAAAATGAAATCGAAAAGTACTCTCAGCTCCTTCAACGTATTGTATTCGCGGAATATATTCATCATATAGAGTTGTGAGGTTTCATCATGGTGGCCCAAAGATGGTTCTGTTCTAGCAAGATACTCGAGAAAACGTTGAAGGATACCTTGCACCAGTCGTTCTTTATCGGGCCTGATTTCATGATCTGAGTTCAAGGAGTTGATATTGACTATGCCGGCTGTTCCGTCATAAAACCTTATCGGTGTCACGTACGAAGTGTCGATCTCGTGATTGATCAGCTCATCCCGCTTGATGTTGAGCCTCCGTCCCCCGCTAAGCCCCTTGAGAAATATGGATTGTCCGCTGGCAGCCACCTTTCCAGAAACGCCACTCCCCAAAAAGACACGGGCCTTCTCAATAATATCGGCCTTAAGGCCGCGCGCACTCCGAATTCTGAGTTCACCGCGATTCTCATCCAGAAGCATAATTGAACCGCGTTCTGCCCTCATCACCTTCAGAAGAACCTCCAACAGAAGGTCCAGAACATGGGTAGGCATCTGGTCAATTATCGTTTTTGTGCTATTTTCTTCATTCATGAATGAAACACCCCAGATATTCTTCGAGGAACATAATCAATATCCTTGGCCAAGCCATTCCTCCTCTATCTTCCTCCATTCATCTTTGGAGACCATGTCGATACCCTTGTTAAGGATCTCCAGAAGAACAGTATTTCCCTTTAGCACGGGCAGGGTCATTTCACCCTTATCAACAGGCTGGCTTATTCTTCCGATTTTATCCTGCAAGTCGTACTCCGACGCGAAATAAACTACCACCTGTTCATCCATAATGATTGCATCGGTACCCCCGTCAGCCAGGTCGAAAACGGCCTCCCGGTAATTGTTGTAAGACGAAAAAGCCAAACCGGCTTTTCTGGCAATGGCCTGTCCGGAATCTTCCTCGACAACACTCACCTTAAGCTCCTTGAGGTCATCCAGACTCTTCAGATGGAAGTATTTGGGCTTGACGTAGATATTGGTCCGGACTAGGGTATACGGCTTGGAAAAATCGAAAAACTCTTTTCTTTCCCTCAAAGGGAATATGCCTCCGAGCGAATCATACCGACCGCTTTTCAAACCTTTCAGCTGCTGACTGAAGGAAGTGGGGTAGAACTGTATCCATACTTCCAGCCTGGAGGAAAGAAGCCGCCAGAAATCAATGGACATGCCTTTGGGTATCCCGGTTTTGTCCACAAATGCAAAAGGCGGGTAATAGCTGGCCACCCCTATACGAATGGTCCCATGGCCTTTGATCCAGGCGCGCTGTTCAGGCGATAATGGATCTTCGGCCCAACCTGCGGACACCGGAAGCAGGAAAATCAGGCATGTCAGGACCCTAATCAGAAACCTTTTCATACATCCTCCTCTTCCTGATAGGCAAGTTTTTGGCGCAAGATGTTTAAAGCAGGGCCTTGCGAGGCGCAGTCTCACATTCCACCTACCGTCAGTGAGATGTGGAATGGGACCAACACGGCTTGTTTCTATTTGGGTCTTCTGAAAAGACACTTGAAAAATCAACTGAAAACAGAGCTATTCCTCTGGTTTGCGGGGCTGAAATGATCCGCTCTATCCTGTTAATTCTGTCTAAAGCGCACTTCTCTTTAGCAGTACTGTTTTGCCCTGTCAAGAGAATTGGGGTTCTCATCCCGATTGCGCCCGTACACAGTTTATAGAGGGATCAGGTTTCGTCGGTCACGGTTTTTTGAATGGGCTCCAAAAAAAGCTTGACATGTGGTATCCATATGAATTAGTTTATCAACCAGATATCGGGAATCAACACTTGAAGGACTTTTATTGTGGATATAATCAACAATATTATCGTCATTATCAGCACAACAGGGATATGTATATCCTTGTTGTGTCTCCTCCTGGCAGTAAAAGCCAAGCGTTCGGGCCTGATAGTGACGTAACGACTGAAAGCAAATTTTCAAAAATCCGTTATCAGGCATCCTGATAGCGGATTTTTTTTTAATAGAACTCAGTCTCTTTGTAGAGTAAGCTATAGCTGATCTTTGACAGTAGGATTTTTACTTTTGTGTAAAAACAATAGGTTATGATAGGGTAAATTTGTCTTGGCACTACCGGTTCATTGTTTAGCCATAGTCAGAGTTCCTTGATCGTAGCCG
>JAXHTA010000422.1:0-3597 GCA_034190285.1 Thermodesulfobacteriota bacterium
TACTCCTGCTCATCATCCAATCCGAAGGCATTGTGAAGGATCCGCACGGCGAGTTCCGTATACTTCTCTTCTATGACACAGGATACCTTTATTTCTGAGGTGCTTATCATAAGGATGTTTATATTTTCTCTGGCCAAGACCTCAAACATCTTCTTGGCAACGCCAGCGTGACTTCTCATCCCCACACCTATGACGGAGACCTTGGCCATGTCTTCATCGCCAATCACCTTTTCTCCCCCGATCTTTTGTGCCACATCGCTCACCAATTTCATTGTCTTGTAGAAGTCTGATTTGGGCACCGTGAATGTCACATCCGTCATCCCGTCTTCACCTGTGTTCTGGACAATCATGTCTACTATGATGCCGGACTCAAAAACAGGCTCAAATATCTGGGAGGCAACCCCTGGCTGATCCGGGACTTTCTTTATGGTGACCCTGGCTTCATCCTTGTTATAGGCCACACCAGATACCAACACCTTTTCCATATCTCTTGTTTCAGCTACCACCATGGTCCCCCTTTCCTTTGTAAAAGTTGATCTTACGTGGATCGGTACGTCATACTTTTTGGCGAATTCAACAGAACGAATTTGCAGGACTTTGGCACCCAGGCTCGCCGTTTCAAGCATTTCATCATATGAGATGACCTCAAGCTTCTTTGCCCTTGGGCAGATGCCGGGATCAGTGGTGTAAATACCATTTACGTCCGTAAAAATCTCACAGACATCGGCCTTTAAGGCCGCTGCAAGGGCAACGGCGGTGGTATCTGAACCGCCTCTTCCCAGGGTAGTGATGTTGCCGCGTTCATCAAGGCCCTGAAAGCCCGCAACGGCCACCATCCGATTTTGTTCCAGTTCCTGTAAGATACGGTCTGTTTCAATGTCCAGAATTCTGGCCTTTCCATATAAATCATTCGTACGGATTGTCACCTGGAACCCAAGGAGGGAGCAGGAGTCGTAACCCATGGATTTTATGGCCATGGCAAGAAGTGCGACACTGACCTGCTCACCGGTGGACATAAGGACATCAAGTTCTCTCGGATCAGGGTCATCACACATTTCGCCGGCCAGCTGGATCAAGCCGTCGGTCTGACCTCCCATAGCCGACAAGACAACCACCATCTTATTGCCCTGTTCATAGGACTCAACCACTCTTTCAGCCACCAACTTGATTTTTTCAACGTTTCCGACCGAAGTGCCACCGTATTTTTGTACAACCAATGCCATTGTCTAACCTCATGAATGAATTTTTAATGGGGAATCATAAATTTATAAGGACGTGGCCTTGTCAGTGCCCCCTGAAACATATTCTTTGCGAAGAGCCAAAACAACTTGTTTTCTATTTGCCCATGCTTCTAAGTATTTCCACAGCACGAGGATGATGGCCGGACAGGGAAATCCTGCGTGAGTGCTCATCCACAATTGTGAGTTCAACCTTAAGCCTCCAACCCGGCAGGACCTCGTGCCAACGATCAGCCCATTCCATGGCAACAACGCCACCTTGATAAAAATACTCCTCGAGTCCGGTCGACAAAAAATCAGATAGGCTTTCCAGGCGATAGGCATCCATATGATAAAGCGTATATCGTCCTCTATATTCGTTGACCAGAGAAAAAGAGGGGCTTGTTATGATTGTATCCCTTGGAACGCCCATGCCGATTGCCACTCCTTTGGTAAACCATGTCTTCCCTGTCCCAAGTTCACCCACCAAGGCAATGACATCACCCTCTCTGATGGCAGCCCCCAGTTCACGGCCTAAGGCAATCGTCTCTTGATCCGAAGCTGTATGGTATGTAACATGTTCTTTTTTCAAAGGGCAAAGGTCCCTCTCGGGTGGTTTTGCCAGTGACTCCTGCAAGACGATCACCCTCCATCGTTCTCCAACACCACCATTGCCACACCATATTCTCCTTCATCAGAAAGACTCAAATGGATAGCGGTTATACCCTTTTGGTTGCAGATTTCAAGGGAGGTCCCATGGAGTCTCAGACCAGGTCTGCCGCCAGGAAAGTTGAAAACCTCGATTTCTCGCCACTTGAGGCCCTTTTTCATACCGGTGCCCAGGGCCTTGGAAAAGGCCTCTTTCGCGGCAAACCGGAGGGCGAAGGCATAAGCAGGAGACGGCCTGCGCTTACAGATCTCGGCTTCATCTGGCGCGAATACTCTGCGGATGAATCTGTCCCCCCACCGCTGCATCACCTTCTCGACCCTGATAACTTTGACAAGGTCCACGCCGATTCCGTAAATCATTTCAGAAATGCCTAACAAGTTCGACCATTTCGCGCACAGCCCTTTCAAGCCCCACCAGAACGGCCCTGGCCACTACGCTGTGTCCAATACTATATTCCTCGATTCGAGACAAGGCCTTAAAGGGCTTGATATTCAAATAATTAAGTCCATGCCCGGCGCTGACGCCCAAATTTAAACCAGCGGCCGATTCCACTGCTGCGGCAATACGCCCAAACCGTTCAATTGCCTCCTGATCGGACCTGGCTTCAGAATAATGACCTGTATGGATTTCCACGATATCCGCTCCGCACATGTGGGCAGCCTTAACTTGCTCCAGAGCCGGGTCCACAAAAAAACTAACTCGAATGCCCTCACCCTTGAAACGCTCCACTACACTTCTGTAATGCTCCGGCTGAGCTCTAACATCAAGGCCACCTTCCGTGGTTAGCTCTTCCCTTCTTTCGGGGACCAGAGTGACCATATCAGGCTTGGTCTTCAAGGCAATCTCCACCATTTCCTCAACAGCTGCCAGCTCCAGATTGAGCCTAGTCTTTATCGTCTGGCGCAGAAGCCGCAGGTCCCTGTCATTGATGTGGCGCCTGTCCTCTCTAAGGTGACAGATGATTCCATCTGCGCCCCCCAGCTCCGCCAGAGCTGCTCCCACGACCGGATCGGGCTCATCGATTCCTCTTGCCTGGCGCACTGTAGCTACATGGTCCACATTAACCGCTAAACGTGCCATACTAATCCTCCATGATCAATGACATCAGTCTGTCTTCCTCGTTTTGCATTCTTCTGGCTTCTGCGACCGTTTTCTCGTGGTCATGGCCCAACAGATGTAATATCCCATGGATCAACAGGCGGTCGATTGTGTACTCGGGGGGCTCTCCAAGCTCTCTTGATTCACGCAATGCCGTTTCCACTGAAATAACCACATCACCCAGCATTGGAGACTCAAATCCGGGCATTGGTCCGCCCCCCTGTAGAACGCCCATGGACGGATTTGTCATAGGAAAGGCAAGCACATTGGTGGGGCCTTTTCTTCCCAGATAACGATGATTCAGTCGGGCAATCTGGTCATCATTAGTAAATAGGATGCTCAACTCTCTGTCATGACAGGCCAAGTCTCTTAAGACTTTCTTTATTTTCCGTTTTATCTTCCGTCCTCTTAGGCCGTAGATCTCCTGTTGAGAGTTGATCAGTATCTCCATTCTCTCCCTTTCTTGCTGGTTCTGCCTTTGCCACCGACTCAGGGTATTCAACCCGGTGATGAAAGATGCCGCTCAGGGTCTTATTGAAACTCTTTGCTATCTCATTGAGATCTTTTAGGGTGAGTTCACATTCATTGAGCTGCCCATCAGAAAAGACTCTA
>JAXHTA010000423.1:0-3596 GCA_034190285.1 Thermodesulfobacteriota bacterium
AACTGAAAACTCGGCTGGTCTTGCACGGACCAGAGTAATCTACCGAACCGCCGTGGTACGTGATCCGTATGCCCGGTGGTGTGGGAGGGGGGAGGCCGCAAGGCCCCTCCCTATCCCGATTGGGCGTGCAAGAATTGCGAAACTTGAAAACGAAAAATAGTATTACTATTTCAATCGCTATTGGCGCTTTATGCGTCCCGATATTCTATTCTGTTTATGGAATTGTAGCAAACTTTGATATAGAACACCGATTTCTAAGATGGATAAATATTGTACCTGAGGAATATAGGCTATCAGCAGGGCTGTTTCATTCATTTATAATAGAAATGATAGCTGCAATTCCCATAATTGCCATTGCCGGAATAGCGTTGGGTTACCTGGTAAAGAAGAATGCCCTGTTGTTTGGATGCATAGCAGTGGCTGCTTATTTCGCATGTGGAACAATATACAGCAGCATCCTTTTTGAACGGTTTGTTTTTAGTCATTACGCTCCAAGTGTCTGGTATACTATAAGTAGTATCGTAGCTTGGATTTTGTTGTTCATTACGATGACGAGAATCGGAATTTTGATGATTGAAAAGCGTTCTTAAAAACAGGACACTTTGCCCAACCATCTAGTGCAGCAGAGGGCTTCTTCACAGCGGTTGCTGAATGAAGTCTCTTTTTCAAAGTTCTTATTGTTAGCGATCTTTATTTTCTTAAAACGCCCCTGCTGACCAAACCGTTATGCAAAAAAGGAGAAATACCAGAAATGAATAGAAAATTTGCGTCCACCTTCACTTTGCTTTTTTCGTTGCTTGTTATTTCAAGCACCGCGCAAGCCTTCAACATCTACAGGGTTGGGGATGTCGTGCATGGCCGAGAACACAATGAAATGCTAAACCGGTGGATAGAACGCGATTTCAGCATCTGGGTTGGAGTCGATGAGGGAAATAACGAATACATCTTCTTCAAAGGGGATACCGGGCTAAGCACAGCATCGGTTATGGTTGATAACACAAAATCAACCAGAGAAAAGTTCACAAGCGCAGTATCAAAAGCAATTGAGTGGTCTGGGGTGGCAAAGAAGAATAAGGCTGATACAACAAAAGGACTTGGATGCTTTGGAGTTGATAAATATGGCCTTTGTGAAAAAAACAGCTCTGCCTTTGATGAAGGGCAAATGAGTCTCAAGTTTTTTTCTGCAAATAGCGGAAATCAAACTGACCTAATTGTGGATATTATTGATAGAGACAATCAGTTTTATAAGGCGTCTATTTATATAGAAACTAGCGAAATGAAAAAACTTCTTTCTGCAGCAAAGGGAATTGAAGCAGCTTTTGTGAAAGCACGGGAAACAGCAAAGAATCAAGATCTATTTAAGTAAAATCGCATAACAATGGGCTCCAAGGGACGCTCCGCTTCGCTGCGCGCCCCTGAGCCCAGGCGTTGGTGCGCCAAGCGAAGCTTGGTGCATCTTGCAGGGTGAAAGTCCCTGTCGGGTAAGGCCTAGCCAGCCACCCGTATTGAGTGTTGCGCCTGTGGCGGAGACTCGCCTTGCGAGTCGAACAAAACAGGTGAAGCGTACACAGAGAATCATGCAGGCCGTAGGGGAGACCGTGCTCCCTGAAGAGCTGGTATCGCTTCGAGATAAGCTTGTTCCCGGTCGCCGAGGGTTGTAACGCGTGCCGAAGGCAATACAAGATCATCCGTTAAAGGCGAGGATGTGAAGGACCGGCGGAGTTCTCAAGCCGTGGCATGTATGAAGAGATGCACACAAGAACTTGGGAGGCCCACTCGACTTCTGAGGAAGAATAAGGGATGACGATATTGAGGCACGAAGGGGAAACCCGGATACAGGACTATGCGTAACCCTAAGTTCGACCTGGATCAGGAGGGGGAACTGAAGCGGAAGTGGAGGAACCCTGGTTGTGTGGGAGTCGTATCAGGCATAGTACTCTGAGCGTGGGAAAGCCACGCACACGCCTATCTGTAGGCATGGGGAAGGACCTGACGGAAGTACGCAGCCCGCAAAGGAAACATATGCCGGACACAGCAGGATCGGACAAACATATGCAAACCTCCCTGCGGGGAATAGTGACAACGGCAAGTCTTAACAAGCAACATCGTTTCCGGGATCTCTATGGATTGCTGAATACGGATATGTTGCATCTGGCTTGGAAGGGTGTGAAAAAGAACTCGGCCATTGCTGATGAGGACATAACCGTAAAGGACTATGAAGCTGATCTTGAGAGAAACATCGAAAGGTTGGTGGAAAGACTCCATCAAAAGAGATACCGGGCAAAACTGATCAAAAGGCGTTTCATCAGGAAGGAAAACGGTAAACGACGCCCCCTCGGCATCCCGGCCCTTGAGGACAAGATAGTCCAAAAGGCGGTTGCCATGATACTGGAAGCGATCTATGAGCAGGATTTTCTGCCCTGTTCATACGGGTATAGACCGGGAAGAGGGGCAAAAGATGCGGTCAGTGATCTGGTGTTTCAGTTCCAGTTTGGTGTATTTGGGTATGTTGTGGAAGCTGACATTAAAGGGTTCTTCGATAATATCGATCATGGGAAGCTTCTTACCATGCTGGAAAAGAGGATCAATGATCGTGCATTCCTGCGGTTGATTAAGAAATGGCTGAAGGCGGGCATACTGGAACCGGAAGGATATGTAGAGCATCCGGTCACAGGCACCCCACAAGGAGGAATCGTCTCACCCATTTTATCGAATCTGTACCTTCATACGGTACTGGACAAATGGTTTCAGGAGGTGGTGAAACCAAGAATGAAGGGCCGTGCGATCATGTGCAGATATGCCGATGACTGGGTGTGTGCCTTTCAATATAGAGAAGATGCAAGGCGATTTTACGAGGTACTCCCCAAGAGGCTTTGTCGGTTCAACCTGGAAGTGGAACCGAGCAAGACGAAGATCATAAGATTCAGCCGATTTCACCCGAGCAAGAAGCGTGGCAGGACATTTACGTTTCTCGGGTTTGAGTTTTACTGGTACAAAGACCGCAAAGGTATCATCCGGGCACAACGCCGGACGGCCCCGACAAAACAGAGGATAGCCCTCCGACGCATGAAAGCATGGCTAAGGGCATCCAGGCATCTGCCGAAGAAGCAATTTTTCAAGACCCTGAAAAGCAAACTGGTAGGCCACTACAATTATTATTATGTACGAGGAAATTCTCGTTCAGTGTGGTCGTTTTATTACGAAGTAATCAGTTATGCAAAGAAGTGGTTGAACCGCAGGAGCCAACGGAAGAGTTATACCTGGGAAAAGTTCAAGCGAGTGCTTGAGTACACGGGGATACCAAGACCGAAACCCACGGAAAAGAGACGCCTACATCAGGTTGCGTTGGGATAAGCTGACGCGGAAACGAGTACAACCGAGGAACCGGATGCGGGAAAACCGCACGTCCGGGACTGTGTGGGGGGTGTCGGGTGACCGGCATTCCTACCACGACGCGCGCCAATTTATAAACATAAACAAAAGGAGGATAGAAAATGAGACTCAAAAGAAAAAGTCGTATGAGTGTGCCGGCAATCATTGTTTTTCTTCTCGTTATGTTGCCAGCAATTATTTATGCACAGGAATCTTCAGTGAGC
>JAXHTA010000424.1:0-3578 GCA_034190285.1 Thermodesulfobacteriota bacterium
ATTTTTCGACGCTCTATCCCCCGAATCATGACGTGGTGCAGCACTCCGGGCGCGTCCAAGCGTGCTTGTCTAGGCATGGGGCAATATTACATCATCTTAGCGCAACGGTCAACTTATCGTTTTACCAGCGTCCCCATTTTCACAACCCTGCGCGGATTGGATGCCGTGAACATGTCGCTGTTCAATCACGACCACTGTTTCGCCAGTGGATGACGACTAAGGAAACGTCCTTGGATGCGGCTTCAATTGTTCGCTGCAAAAAATAGTCTGATGTAGATTTTTCTAAATCTTTGGGGAAAATTATATCGTAGCCTAAGCTTCTTCATTCTCACCAATACTTTGCAGAAGTGCAGCATACTGGTCAGGGTCTTTTTCTCTGATTTTTTGGAAGATAAAATTTGCAGTTGTCTTCATCTCAGGAACATCTATTGGCAGAACACCTCGTTCAAAAAGACCTGCCAAATGGGAATATTCATTATTGATCCTATCCGTCAGTGATGCAGCTAATGGATCATCACCGAAAAACCGTGCCAGCTTATCATCTTGTTTTGCAGCATCGGGGAATTTGTAATACAAGAATGCTTCAAGAAACTTTCTGGTATTATTACCAAAATTGTAATAGCAGTTATGATCCTCATCGCATTCAATCTGAGCATGAGCACATTTGTAAATCTGGTGAAAAAGGAAGTTGAATTCAGTAACATAATCTTTCAAATATTTTGGCATCAGTGAAAGACTACTAATTTTATCCATCCTGTTTAATATGAAGTATTGAGATTTCCTCTTATTCAAGGCTCCTGGGAGCCGTTTCAAGTATTTTAAAAAATCCAGGTTATGTGTAGAAATGAATAGCTGCTTAAAACGATCACGTTCCTTGACTTCCTCGCCGTCCTCGTATTTTTCTGGAGTGACAATTTCTGAGTTGATAAGGCTATATACAAAAAAGATATGATTAGCGTCTAGGCTGGAAACAGGATCATCAATCCAGACGATAGGCTGATTGCCTTTGGTATCCACATCCTCAAGTTTCGCCATGAAATAACAGAAGGCAATGAGGCTGCATTCTCCTTCACTAAGGTGAAACGCCTTCTTACCATCACGCGTTACCTCAAATCGGTATACAGATGTTGCAGCATCTGATGCGGTTTCTTCAATGGCCTTAAGAGAAAGATACTGGTGTCCAAAGAAGTTGTTTAGGTAATCATTTACCCGATCAGCCCCCTTGCTTTCATCCTTCAACTGAGTTTTCAGCTCAATAATCTTTAGTCTCTTGGTATTGACTTTGGTTTTTGCGGTTTTCTTGAATTCCTCAGCTTCATCCATCGCCCTTTTCAATTTTTCAATGGATTTGCACTCATCATCGTATTTTAAGTCGGTAATGAATGTGTAAACCTCATGAAGACGAAGAGAGTTGCGGGCCTTTGATTGTTTTGCGCTTAATGATGTAGTGAACTGGTTTGATTTGTTTCTGAGAGCCTCATACGAGTCTCTAACAGTAATTAAACCCTGTTCTACAAATGATGGCTCACTAAACGATATGGGTGTAAAAATATCGCTTTTTCGCTTTTTTAGTTGTTTTATTAGTGATTTAAGGGATTTGCTGTAGGCTGCAGAATGAGTGGCTAATTGTTCGGCTAATGTGTCTAAATCTTGAGTGAAGTGTGAATAGAAATCTGAATTCTTTATTTTTAGTAGATTAGGAATTCGTGTCTTTTCATTTTCAACCGATTCAAGCAGTTCGCCTATAGCTATTCGAAGCTTTTCAGATTCTTGATTAAAATGCCTATCAAATTTTTCCCAAAGGTCAGCCGGAAGCTCATTTCCACAAAAAGCGCATTTCCCTCTTTTACCTTTATGATGTTCCCGACCTTTTCGTACCCATTCTGCTAAGGCTGCATCATTCAGCAGTTCTTGAATAGGTTCAGATGCTTGAATCTTTTTTTCGATTAATCCTTTCGAACTAGAGACAATGTCTGAATATCTAAGATTAAGGGGTGAATATTCTTCGATTTCTTTTTTAGGCTCTTCTTTTAGAAGATCATGATAGTTCGCAATCTGTTCATTAGAGAGCGGGGTATATGAATCCTTGGTGACTTTAACGATATCTGTTTTAATTTTTGGCAGGTTATAATTAGCATCACCAAAAGTCTTATTATGTTTAATTCCAGTCCCAGCCTTATTTGCTTTGTCTCGCAATTTATTCTCTAATTCAGCTGATTTAACACTATGTGCTCTTTCAGCAGTTCTGAATTTTTCTTCAGCCCCAAATAGTTTTCCGATCAAGCCCGTTTTTTCTTCTTCGGTCCCAAGTTCTGCTTCAAGTTTTTCAATTTCCTCCTCAAGCTTGGTATTATCTTCCCCTAAGATTGCGAACGGAGTTATAGTTTGTTCATCGTCAACGATGAACTGAAGATTTTCTTTGACAAAGTCCTTATTGAAAACTCGGACAACATGTTCATGACTATTTAGTGAGTTCTGTTCAACACTACTGCTGCCATCAAAGCTCAACTGAAATTCAGGCGATATGTATTTATTAGATAGAAAGCCGGTTTCAAGAGATCTGAATATTCGCGATAGGGTGGTTTTGCCAGAGTAATTACGGCCATATAAAATATTGATTTTTTTAAAGTTGGCAACATTGTTCCCATCATCCCTTACAGACGAATTCCACCGAAAGTCCTGAAAGACCGCCATATTTTTAATCAAATCAATTTTCAATATTTGGCCGCTCATTAGTTTTCCTATCCTAAAGGTCAAGCCGCTCGGGTTCCGACAATATCCATTAATTTGCTGAAGCTATTAACCACATCGTATTTCACATTGTCCGGGTTTATCTTGCGGTTGATTTCATCAAAGAATTTGCGGGCGCATTCAATCTTTGTTTTTTCGATTTCCCGGAGTTCCATGCTGGACATGGAGCCTTTGGTTTCAGCGACAAAGTAGATATGTTTTACCGATCCTTCCTTGAACGAGATGGCCCAATCGGGATTGTAGTTGCCAACAGGAGTGGGGATTGAAAAGCCTTTTGGAAGTTTAGCGTAAACGACCACTTCGGAACTGGTGTCGAGTTCCTGAACAAAGGTCCGTTCCGTTTTCGAGTCAGTGATGACGTAATCATAAATATGACGCTTGAGCGGATCACCGGCTTTACTGAAATCCTGCTTGCTTTGAGCCTCAGTAAAAATATCAATGTCATGCGTCTCGGTAACAGCATCATAGCTTAGATGCTCTATAATAACCGTGGCTTTCTGTTCCTGAATCAGGCGTGTCGCCTCTGAAATGAAATTTTCCGGGTTAGTTTTAAATTGTGTGAAGACTGGCTTTTCGATGCCAGATAAGATTTCAGTGACGGTTTTTCTGGTTAGCTGAACATTTTCAGCAACTTTACCAATTAAATCATATTTTACTGCTGAATGGATTGAGTGGGCATTGTATTCAGTAGAGGTTTCTTTCACTTCAAAACCGTCACCTGATTTCATCTGGTCATAGCTTATTCCATCGGCCTGTTCACCTCGCTGAATAGTGTATTTAAGGGGCGTAACCCGTAGTTCCATGTTCAGAGTCCGAATGCATTTTCT
>JAXHTA010000425.1:0-3567 GCA_034190285.1 Thermodesulfobacteriota bacterium
GGTTGCGGCCTTCCACCCGGAGGTGGATCTTTGGTTAAGGGGATCTTCCCCAGCACCCATCTTTTTGATGATATTCTTGACGTTTCCCTTTTGCAGCGGTATATAACCAGCCGCATTCGCACCAAAAATCAGGGTCGTATAAACGTCAATGTTTGTGCTGTCCGAAGCAACCAACCCGGTAGTACCTACTGCCACACCTTCCGACAAATAAACTTTCGCATTTGTGGTTACAAGAATCCTAAGATTCCCAAAAGAACCGATCTCTTCTTCCATGACGTTCTTCTGGTTTGGGTATTCCTCGACCTTCTTGAACCCTGGAATCGCTTCCCAATCCTGCTGGCAATCTGTATGAGTGATGCCATAATAAGCAGCAGGTATCGGCCTGGTTCCGACTTTCGGTCCACCCTCAATCATTTTCCTAATCATTTTCGCATTGGCACCCCTTAGCATCCGAACAGCGGCTTTTGCGTCTGCGGCAGCCACAGCCGTTGCGACATTTGCCCTAGCAGCCACAGCGTTTGCCAGCCTTACAGATGTTCCACCCATAAGAATGTCTCTTTGAACGGTGTCAATGGTCAAACCAAGTTGCTCTCCAAGAACTTCACCACCCTCTACAAGCAAATTATCCAGACCGGTCATAGAAACCCAGTCCGATATGGTAATGAAATCTCCATATTGCTTCACGTAAGCGTAGATGTCAGATGCCGTCAGTTTTTTCCCTGTAGGGGTCACACCCTCGGTCAGTGGGGTAGTATTGGCTGGCAAACTCTCAATTCGCCTAAAGTTAATCCTTGTCCCACTGTTTGATGGCAGTGGCCTGGTCTGTAAAAACCGACCATAAATCAGCATCGGCAGAGACCTCTCAAGGAGGTTCCTGTCATAATACCCCTGAATGTCAGGAGTTACATCGCTTGTTCCTGTTATTAGTGTTCCCATTTTTCTTAATATCCTTTCACTCTATCAAGCTCTGCCTGAAAATCTGCCCTGCTTTTGTTCCAAACAAGGTCAGCTTTGCTAGGAGCAGCCCTTTGTCCACCAGACCGCACCCTAAACCCAGGCTTTTTTGTGGGAGGAGGAGGAGCTTCGCTTTGCCCAAACCCTTCACTTTCTTTTACAAAATCGTAAAACTTGCAAAGAGCGCCCATGTCTGAATCAATCCTTTGATAATCGGAGATACTTAAGCGCTTGACATATTGAGGCATAGCCCTTATTACCTTGTCGGCATAGTCAGGGTCCCTCATCGTCAGAGCATCTTTTACCCTGTGATTATCATTTTCAGTTTTTGGAACAGGTTCTTGCCTTGGGGCAGATTCAAGCATCCCCTTTACGTTATCTATCAACCACTGGCCCTCGTCCTCATACTCTGACAGTGGCTTAGGTGTGAACTTTGGCGTTGTTTTCTTCTGCCAATGTTCGTTCACTAGGGATGCAATTTCAGGATCGGCTTCGATCATCTCAACTATCTTGCCATGAGGCCCAACCTTGTAGTCGTAATCAAACCCCTTTTGTGCAAGCTTAATGAGTTTGTCTTGCGTTACCTGAATTACTTGCCCGTTATGAACAAGGTCAATTAACTCTTCCTCGGGCTCAGGTTCTTCCTCCAGCTCAAACCTTTTGGGTTTTGGCTCTTCGTCCGGTTCTCCTTCCGGTTCTTCTTCCGGCTCTTCGGACGATTCTTCTTCCTCTACATCTTTGATAGAGTCTTCTTCAAGATCCTGATTTTCCTGGACCTCTTCTGTTTCCTTTTCCAATGTTTCCTCTTCCAATAATTCCTTCTTTCCCATTGTGCCTCCTTGTAGCATCTGTCGCTACTGGCCAGTATTGTCCTGACCAAAAAAAATGCCTCACAGATAAAAATCCGTGAGGCATTGCGTTACGGTTACCAAACCCTGAGTGCTTTTTATATGAAAGAGACTCAAGACCACCAATTGTTTTCTCTAAACAGACTCCCCCTTTCGCACTTTCTCTAAAAGGCTTACCATAAACTTAAGCCCCCTGATCAATGCTTTTATGATGTTCTCGTTCGATATTTCTACGGCCATTCTTTCTTTTCTCTTGATTGATTTTTAGTGCTCACAACAACACTTTCTGTTCCGTTTTCCATGACTCCCCAACCTATGAGGCTTGGTAACTTATTGCCACAAAATGGGCACCACTTAATCTCAATGTAAGTTTTACCATCATTTGTGACGATAGTCCATCTTGAAAATGCAAAGTGCATGTTTATATTGTTTATGTTATCACAAAATGGGCAACCCTTTATAGCAGTAGAGTTAGAATTCGGCCCGACTGGATATAACCTAACCACTTCAAACCCCCTCAGCAGCAGCTTGTTTTTCGTGCTGCTCAACAATAGCGTACTCTTTGATATAGTTTTCCAAGCTCAGTTTTAATTTGACAGCAGCCCTCAAGTCTGAATGAACAGATTGGTATTGTTCCAAAGTGGCACCAATCGGCAAATTGAAAAATGCGTTGCAGCACGCATGCCACTGTGATTCAAAATAACTCTGCAATAATGGTTCTGACAAAATCCTCTTTGCCTCTCTTGCATAATAAAGTGCCCTTGAATTGACTTCTTCCCTTTTAATTTCTTCTTTTTCTTCCATTTTTTTTTATTTCATCCTCCCTACATGAAAGTCTCTTATGCTATCTCGCTCATCCATAGCAATCTTTTCTCTCTCAATTACACCGTCCTGAATAACCTTTTTCTCTTTAATGTCAACTTCCCTTCCTTTGATCTGCATTTCCATTTCTTTAAGTTTTTGCTCAAACTGCATCAGTTGATTCTGCATTTCCTGTTGTTGCTGGCTAGACTGCTGGGCTTGTTCGGTATATTCTTTAAGACTTCCTATAAAATCATCCACTGGCTTGAAACCCAATAACGATATGTACCTACTTGACAGGTTGTGTATCTTCTCAGGGGTCAATAACCCTGGAAATCTTTCATTGATCCCAAACAAAACGTTCAAAAGCTTTTCAAGCTTACCGGCCTCTTCTACTCCGACTGAAGCCGTGACACCCATATTAACCCTTGTAATCACTTTTCCCTGAATCATTTGAGGCTGAACTTCAATGTCTTCCCCATGCACTTTCGCAACGAACGGACGTTTCAAATGCTTCTGGTATAGCAAAACACATTTCCGGTAAAAATCCTTCAGCCCGGTCTCTGCAAATAACCGACCTACCAATTCCATCCTTTGCATAGCAGCGGTCTGTATTTGCATAATCCCACGTGCAGTATCATTGAGAGAATTGGCATCCATGCCTTGGTTATACCTGGTAATTCCTGTGCGCTCTTCTTTAAGTGTGCTCACATACTCTAAAATAGACAGGCTGGATGGATTAAACGCTTCCGGAGTTATGTTTTTGAGACCATCGACCTTACCCGTGATTACACTTCCGGGTATATTCTGCATCAACGTAAAAGCATCTATTCCACTGTTAGGGTCTCTTAACCACCGTCCTGAATTCTGGAAATCGAAATTGTCCAGGATTCTCCTGAGCAACATGGTTTTAAGGTTTTGTATCTCAACAACCAAACTGGCGTATGACGTCCCAGTAAACTTG
>JAXHTA010000426.1:0-3566 GCA_034190285.1 Thermodesulfobacteriota bacterium
ACGCGGGGATGTCGGACAGAAACATAGGGATAAACGCCACTGGCGGCTTTATCGGTATTACCTGTTTCTTTGAACGGCTATTGCCTAAGCAAGCTGTTTTCCGAAATAATTGAGAAGGCTGATCTAACGGTCCGCCATTCCTGTGTTAAATGTCTTACGCGCGGGTGCCAGAGCGGAAGGCGAAAGAACCTTTCTCAGTGTGACAAAGGCCGGTTGAGATAGGACTGTCCATTGCGCTATGATTTGTCAATTCTTCTTGTCGGCGTCCGAAATCTTGGGTACAGGGATCTTTAAAAAGTCAATTCCTTCTTCTCTCAAAGATCTCTCCTCTTCTTGGGTAGCCGATCCCCTTATACTCCTTTTTTCGGTTACTCCGTAATGCATTTTCAAGGCCTCTGCCGCAAATTTGGGACCTACGTCTTCGGAATTATCATGGATATACTCTACGACTTCCTTTGCTAGTTTATGGTAATCAATAGATGCTGGTACCGGACGGTCTTCAGAATGTGATTTTCTCACAGCCACCGGTGACAAGACCTTTCTTATATCAGTGTCCTCACAGTACGGACAGGTCACCAGCTTTTTGCTGTTCTGTTCTTCAAAGGACTCAAGGCTTTCAAACCAGACTTCAAATACATGCCCTCGAGAACACTTCAGATCAAATGTAATCATTCGCAGTTCCTTCCGCCGTTAAGCGCCTCAAAGACTTCAGGTCCACATCGGCTTTCAAGTTTCCAGGACGAAGATAACTTCCATCCTTACACGGTATTCGCTGATCTTGCTGTCTTCAACGGCCACCCTCTGTTCAATGAGCCTTAATCCAGTTATCCCCCTCAGGGTACGATTGGCCCTTTCAAATCCGACTCTGATTGCTTCATCAAAACTTATAGGCGAGGCAGCAATGACCTCTGAAACCCTTGCAACACGTTCCATTGTATAATCTCCTTGTTTCGTTGAACGCTCTGCGATTTATCAAGAAATTCGGGGGTATCATCCTAGCCGGAGGGCCATAGAGACCTATTGTGTTCCCGAACCTATAAAACTCACATATCTTCCAGGCGTCTGCTCGGTGATAAAGGTTACACGTTTTCTGATTCCCAGTCAATCTGCGTGAGGAGTTCTTCATTTTGGGTCATGTCTTCCCATAGGAGCGATGACAATCTGGCATACAGAGGGCCAGGGGAGCCATTACCAATGAGCCTCCCGTCATAACTCACTACAGGGAGGATATTCAGCGAAGTTCCGGTAAGAAATATTTCTTCCGAATGATAGGCCTCATCAGGAGTTATCTCGGCGAACCTTACGTCTTTGATCAGGTTTTCATTGACCAGTCCCTCCGCCAGATGGAAAACACGTTTGGCTGTTATGCCTGACAGGGTCCTTTCGAATTCTGGGAATTTCAACACACCCTCTGCGCTCAGCACACCAATGTTTTCAGTAGGACCCTCCGCCAGAAAGCCGTGCTCATCCAGAGATACTGAATACTGGCATCCGGCCTCGATTGCTTCCATCTTCATCAGGACATTCGGGAGATAATTGCATGATTTGATATTGGCAAAGAACGATTTTTTGACAGGAATCCGACTAGTAACAAGTTGTATCCCCCCTCTATAGTATTTACCCGGCAAACCTTTGAAACGGATCACGTTGACATAAACCTGGCTGGATGGACAGTCGAAAGGATTCGTGCTGAAACTGCCGGGTCCCCGAGACAGAATGATCCTGATAAGACAGTTCTTCTCGCCTCCCATAATAGTCAGACTTGTGATCACTTCTCTTATAGAATCATAAACAGGGGGAAAATCGAGGGAAATGGCTCTGGCTGAATGTTCAAGTCGTCGGAGGTGCTCTTCCATCTGGTAGACTTTTCCGTGGACACATCGCATTACATCAAACGCCCCGTCACCCCTGTGCACCACATGATCGTCAATGGGAATCATCATCAAGTCCGGGTCCGTGGTCACGCCAGGCCACTGGCTGGAATACATGGCCAGGTAGTCCTCTTGCCAGGGCCTGTTTTGGGCTCTGAAATTCAAGAAAAAATTCTCCTTTGTAACCAACGAAATCTCCATGGCCCATTCCCATTGTTCAAACCATTACCGAGCCAGCGGGTCTAATCAGACGTAGCGGACCCGAAAGGCGATAAAGGTTCCGGCTATAGTTGTGGGTTCCCAGGTGCAGCGGCCCTTTTCCTGGCGATACTACTGTTTCCTAAACCCAACATTCTTGTTTTGCCCGAAAGTTAAACAATATATCCGGAAAAATCAACGAGTTTTTCCTCTATGACATCGCTTATCAAAAAGCCCTATCATATCCTGTTGCCCAAAGACCCAGAGGGATACCTTTTGCCTTCCCTGACTTTTCTGAAGTCATATTTTCGCTGTAAAATAATGAATATAACCCATGGCACACATAGGAATATGGTGGTTTATGATCCAGGAAAACATGTCTTTCCTATTATGTATGGGCTCCAATAACTTCGCAGTCTCAACCCTCAGGGCCTTTACGATGTCTTCAAAGTCAAGCCCTTCGCGGATGCATTCCCCCACGATTTCCTTCCACGAGGCGAGGATTTCCATTGAGCTGTTCAAGGTCGTATCCACGTCTGGAGTCGCTGAATAGTGGGCAAAAAAAAGCATTTTTGGATTCAAGGCTAGCAATTGCCTTATTGTCTCAATATTGTGATCAGGGTCAAAATCAGGTGGTGGCGTGGTAGGGATGATTCTTGGGCCGGTGGGAAAATATATACCGGCCTCATCACCAGTGAAAAGGCCCTCGGTAATCGGATCGTACAGACAGATTCCGTGCCTGGCATGTCCTGAAGTAGCGATTACCCTGAGTGCACGACTCCTTCCAATGTCTATTGTGTCCCCATCATCCACCTCCATGATCCTATGTTCTTGGACAGATGCAAATCCACCGTACCACTTATCGAGCATTTCTCCGAAGACCTTAGAGGAACTCTTGGTTAAACGGGAGGGGTCTACAAGGTGTTTACTGCCCTTGGGATGAACACAGACCGTGGCCCCGGGCATATACTTTAATAGTTCACCAGCCCCGGACGCGTGGTCAAAATGGATATGGGAGACAATTATTCGTGTGACGTCTTCAGGCCTGTAGCCCAGGGATCGGATGCCGTCTAGGATTAAGGGCACTGATTTAGGTGAACCGCAGTCGAAAAGTGCTAGCGTATCAGCCACCAATAGATACACGGAGGTAAATTCTGGGACGTCAAAGAAAACAGGATCAATGATGTATGTGTCTTTTGCGATTCTAAAACTCTCCATTGTGGGTACTCCTTTTGGTTCAAGATAAGTTCTGGCGTTCTTTTCCGTTTACCATCTCTGATTGTGATCATCCTCTTTCGTATAACTACCTACCTTCTCATCTGTGGGAAGCTCAGCCTATGGCTGATGCTGGCGCAACGGCCGCCAAGGGAGTGGAAATGTGGGTAAAGATTAGCGTAAGAAGTGGGTCGGAAAGCACGGAAAAGCGGTAAATTGATTAGCCGATCTTCGAGAGGGCCGCTTCACGGCCCTCCGTCATCTTCCTGGCCTGGAGAAAAA
>JAXHTA010000427.1:0-3562 GCA_034190285.1 Thermodesulfobacteriota bacterium
GTCTGTATCAGTAAGATGCTGGCCGCCACCGATGAATTCCGTGGCGACCTCAACGCCGCCTGGGCTACTAGCGTTTGCTATATGAGCTACGGCGGTATAGATCAATACGGCAGCAGGACCGGAAGCATGTTAATGGACCCCTTTGCATCCGGCTGCGGGGCTGGGCATAACCGTGACGGCGTAGACAGCGGGGGCGCCCAGATGACGCCTGAATCTGATTGTGCTGATGTGGAGACCTATGAGTCTGCCGGGCCAATACTCTACCTCTTTCGAAAACATCGAATGGACAGCGGAGGCCCGGGAAAATTCCGTGGAGGTGCGGGTCTGGAAGTCGCCAACATGGTTCATAACACGCCTTCTCTGTATATCAGTGAACACGGAGTCGGAGAGAAGATCACCAACACCTTAGGCATCTGGGGCGGCTATCCTTCATCCTCGGCCATACAGGTTCTGCTCGCCGATGGAGACGCTGTGACCGAAGCTCTCAAAGAGGGTAACGTGCCTTGGAGTATTGAAGAATGCCTGCAAATCAAGGGGGCAAAGAAAATGCCTCTCTATTACGGTATCACGGCAACCGAAGGGATGACAGGGATATTCCATACCAGTGGCGGCGCTGGCTATGGCGATCCAATTGAAAGGGATCCGGCAAGGGTAAAGGATGATGTGGAGAGCTTTATCCACTCCTTTGAGGTGGCAGCAGAGGTCTATGGAGTAATCCTTGATAGAGGCACCTTTGAAATTGATTGGGAGAAGACGAAAAGCAAACGAGCGCAGATAAGAGAGGAAAGAACCAGTCGAGGAAGAAAGGGGAAGTAAAATGGCGAGATTTTTTACTGAATATTTGGTGATTAGTGAAGACCAAAAGATCCAATGCCGGAAATGTGAACATGTCTTCTGTAATTTAGATGAGAATTATAAAGAGTTTGCCTTAAATGCCGAGGTCGTTCCATCGACAATCGGCCCGTTAAGGCCTGATGACGGTGAGTGGTGCCTTTACCGGGAATTTTATTGCCCTGGCTGCGCTACTCTGCTTGACGTCGATGTTGTGGTGCCAGGAGATCCGATCAGCCACGATATAAGATTGAAGGTCGTGACTTAGCTCTTTTCAAATGAAATGGGTCGAATAAGCAACCACATCCGGTGGGCCTGGTATTGCTTTTGCCCTTTCAAAGGGGTACGCAAGCCCCTCTGAATCGTGAGATTTCCTTGCACTGCACCACTGACTCTGAACACATTTACAGGAAGTAGATTTCCCATTTCACAGGGCTAATAGCCACTATCTTAAAGCTAATCGACGTATGAGCTTCCAGGTTTCATGGAAACCATAACCGACGAGGAGGTAAAGGATGGCCTATGAAGATCTTAGAGAGTGGATATCTGCTCTGGGACGGGAAGGGTTCCTCGCACGAGTAGAGTGTGAGGTGGATTGGAACAGGGAAATTGGGGCGGTAGTTCGTGAGGTCAACAGGAACAAGGGGCCAGCCTTGTTATTTGAGAATATAAAAGACTACAGGGACACATGGTGCGGGAAGCTTTTCGCAAATGGCATGGGAACTGTGGAGAGGCTGGCACTGGCCGTAGGACTTTCCAAGGACACTCCTGAAAGGGAGATAACTAGAGTCTTGAAGGAGAGACTCGCAACGCCGTCAGGTGTTACTGTGGTGGATACAGGACCCGTAAAGGAGAACATCATAAGGGGAGATGATATAGACCTTTATGATATTCCTGTCCCGCAGTGGCGCGTGCAGGACGGAGGAAGGTACATCAACACCTACTGTGCAGTGGTAACGAGAGATCCCGACAGCGGGGTGCTTAATGTAGGTACATACAGGGGGATGATAGCGGGCAGAGACCGGATTGGGGTATTGCTCGTACTCACCCAGCACTGGGGGCAACACTTCGAGAAATACAGGGCCAGGGGGGAAGAGATGCCTGTTTCGGTGATATACGGTTGGGACCCCGCCTTGCTAATGGTGGCGAGCACCCCTATCACTCACCCGGTGTGCTCAGAGTATGAGTATGTCTCGTCCGTAAGGCAGCGCGACTGTGAACTCGTGAAATGTGAAACGAACGATCTGCTTGTGCCTGCCTCGGCGGAAATCGTGATCGAGGGAGTTGTATCTCCTGATCCATCTACGTTTGTCAAAGAGGGACCGTTCGGTGAATACCCAGGGTATTTCGGGGGGTTGGCATCTCCTAAGCACTCCATAAAGGTTAACTGCATAACCCACAGAGATGCTCCGATATTTCGCGGCAGCGTGGAAGGAATATCTCCCCATAACTGGTCTGAGGCGGCCTGCTATTGTGCGCCCTTTATATCCGCAGCGGCCTGGAACCTGTTTGAGACCGTGGGAGTGCCGGGTGTGATTGATGTGTGGACCGAAAATGTAACGGCTGCAACTATTCTAAAGGTGAGAATCAAGAAGGCCTACCGAGG
The DNA here is from genome assembly GCA_034190285.1 of Thermodesulfobacteriota bacterium. Classification (GTDB taxonomy): domain Bacteria; phylum Desulfobacterota; class DSM-4660; order Desulfatiglandales; family Desulfatiglandaceae; genus JAXHTA01. The sequence continues at coordinate 2,438 of JAXHTA010000427.1, forward strand.
ACATGGCAAACAGTTAGCGAATGCGTTCTGGGGGGCGCAGATGGGGGCCTATTTTGGAAAGATTCTGATCGTTGTGGATGAGGATATAGACATCCGAGACCACGAGGCTGTGGAATGGGCCATAGCCTATAGGATGAACGCAGACATGGATCAGCTCCTTGTCTTCCCTGGGACAACCGGTTCGTGCCTTGATCCCTCGGTTCCTTTACATGAAAGGAATGTAGTGAAATACGGTCAGGGCAAGTGGACCAGGGTATTGGTGGATGCAACGATAAACTGGGAGCTTGAGCCGCAAGAACAGTATGGCGGTGAAAGATTTCCTCCCCTGTGCACCGTGATTCACCCTGATGATGCGAGGAGGATCAAGGAGAGATGGATGGAGTATGGTATACATGCCTAAGTTCAGGAATATGTATGTGGCCGCACAGGATGGAATCTGATTGAAGACCAGACATTTCATATCACAAGAGTGGAAATAATGCGACGAAGAAAGGAGAAGTGTTTATGGCAGATAAGACTTACGATGTGGTGATTGTGGGGGGTGGAAATAAGGCTTTGGTCGCGGCAATGTACCTCACTAAGTACGGCGGGTTGAGTGTAGGCATGTTTGAGGAGAGACACGAGCTGGGGTCAGGCTGGTCCTCAGAGGAGCCTTCTCCGGGATTTGCTGGAAACAGTTGCTCCAACGATCATATGGGATGGTATCATACGGTGGTTTACTGGGACTTTCCTGAGTTCAAGAATTATGGTGGGAGGTTTGCATATACGCCTGTTGTAACTGGAACGGCCTTTGATGATGATACATGTGGCTTGAGCTTTTCAGCCTTTGCCGATGTGGACCCAAGTCAGGAGCGGACGGCGGAACTGATGGGCAGATTCTCCAAGAAGGATGCCGATACGCACCTCCGACTCTGGGACAAGGCCGTAAACCACTGGTACCCAGCCATAATGGAGTGGATGTACACTCCTGCAGTGCCAGCCAATGAATTCGATGCTCTGGACAGACTCTTAATGGACCCGGAGGCCGGCATAGATCCGCAATGGTTGCTGATGAACCCTATCCAGGTCTTTACGACTCTGTTTGAGGACCCCCATAATCAGGTGAGTTACTTCAGGGTCATCCAG
>JAXHTA010000428.1:0-3544 GCA_034190285.1 Thermodesulfobacteriota bacterium
TGGGGAGACAGACCGGATGGATCAATATCCTCAATCTCATCTTGTGGCTCCCGAGTACGGGCCTCAAAAATATCCAGTAGTGGGTGGCCAACGTAATCCACCTTAACCCCTTTCTGCCGGTAAAACGCTTCCTCAAAAGGTAGAATCACTGCCATACGATCAATTCGGCGCGCCATCTTTTTTATCCGCCCTCTTCGCCATGCCCACACCTGAGGGCAGATATAATACAGTACAGGAATTTGAAAACGCTTGGCAGTCGCTGCAATGTGTATGTTGAAATCGGGGTAATCGATGAGGATGAGAAGGTCTGGACGCCTTTTCTTTAATATGGACTTCAGTTGTATGGATGCCCTGACAATTGTGCATAGCCTGCCTAAAACTTCGGTCAGGCCCACAACGGCCATCTGGGAAGAGGAAAACAGGATTTTGACCCCGGCCTGAGCCATTTCCTCCCCCCCAATGCCCCAGAATACGATCTCAGGGTTCATCCGCCTCATAGCTCTCACGAGGTTTGAACCATGAAGGTCGGCCGAGGCCTCTCCGGCCACAATGACCACAAAACGGAAATCTCTCGAATCAGCAGATAGCTTGAAAATCCTTACTGCCTCTCTCAATCTGTTCAATAATGCCAAGGGCGATTTCAAGTGCCCTTCGGCCGTCAGAACCTGTGACAACGGGTTCAGAGCCGTTTCTGACGGCATTTACAAAGGAATGGACTTCATCGGCCAGGGGGTCGCTATCCGGGAATTTCAGCTTGTCCGTGATAACCTCGGGGAAGCCATCTAAGTCCTTTGACTCATTATCAAGCATGATTACAGTGATTTCCCTCTTGCCGCAATCCGCTGAGATATATGCATCCGGCTGGAAGACGCGGATCTTCCTCAACATTTTACCTGACACCCTGCTTGCAGTCAGGTTTGCGACAGTCCCGTCTACGAAGATAATCCTGACATTAGCGATGTCCGTCTTTTCCGTAATCACAGACATTCCCACTGCATGGACATCTTTGACCTCTGATCGGATCATATGAAGAATAACGTCCAGATCGTGAATCATCAAGTCAAGAACCACATCAACATCCGTTCCTCGTTTGGTCGGGAGATTCATACGGTGGGACTCAACAAAGATGGGCCTGTTCACAAGGGACTCCATTTTCACGACAGCAGGATTGAATCGCTCCACAAGCCCCACCTGCAGGATCAGGTCCCTCTTGCGAGCCAGGCTTAACAGGTTGTCAGCGTCTTCAAGTCTGTAGGTGATTGGCTTCTCTATTAGGACATGAATGCCACTTGACAGGAGATCTCGGGCTACAGCAAAATGTATTTCCGTAGGAACAGCAAGACTCACTGCATCTACCCTATCAATGATCTCGTGATGTCCTCCGTACACCTGGACATTGTATCGCTGGGCTATCTCATTTAACCGATCCTGGTTAATATCAACCACGCCCACAAGTTCAACAGTAGGGATTGCCTGATATTTCTGTACATGAAACTCCCCCAAGTGACCAACGCCAATTACCCCAACCCTCAGCTTGTTCTGTTCCACGTCTATATTGTCTCCCGAAAATAATTTTATGCAACGTTAGGATCGACACTCCCCTTTCCCGCCTGTCCGGAGATTACTCTATCGAGAAGTTATGGAGATGCCTGTCTCATCCGCGTATGCTATCATTTGATGTCTGTCAAACATCAATGTTTTTCCCGCTTCCACAGCCAGCACCGAGGCCCTAACCTGAGACATTATCTTGAGTGTTTCAAGCCCCACTGAAGGCACATCAAATCGGAGATCCTGGTTGGGTTTGCTCACTTTAACCACCACGGCGTCTTCCCTGGCCAGTCTGCCTCCCCTGAGAATGGTCTCATCTGTACCATCGATTGCCTCCACGGCCAGAGTCGTCTTTCTCTTTACCACCACGCTCTGACCGATGTCCAACCGCCCCAACTCTTTCGCCATCCTCCACCCGAAACGGACGTCCTCTTCCTCATCCTTGCTGAGTCTTCTCTTAGTAAGACACCCTGGCGGGGCCAACAATTCTGGCAGATGAGACGTGGAGCTGACCAGCTCTATGCCTTCCTTGGCCAATTCCCCGGCCACTGCCCCGAGGATATCGTCATCATGAAAGATGGCCAGCCTTGACATAACGGAAAGACCCTTTAAGTCAGGCCTGATACCTTCAAACATACGCCTTTTTCTAATAGAGCCCGCCATCAGGGCCTTTCGAACCCCCCACTCTTTGAGGGCCTTGATCAACTGGCCCAGCTGTCCTAGCTTTATCCAAGCTATCTCATCAACCCTCTCAGAGAGTAGCGACTCTGTCTCGCCAAGATGGGCAACCGCAGCGACCCGCAGACCCCGTTTTTTTGCTGCCTCCGCAACCATCAAAGGGAATTGGCCACCACCCGCAATCAGACCAATAATTTCGTCTCTTTCGGACATATCTGCAATTGGAATTTGATGATTCTCGATTGTTGAATGTCAATATGGAGGCGAGAGCCGTTAACAGGCAGTCACACCTCAATCACAGACCGTAGATCACCTAAGGATTCCCCTTTTTGAACCGTTAAAGAAATCCAAGAGCTTCTGGAGTTCGGGGAAAGGTTCTATCTCGTCTCTGACCTGGCTTATCCCCTCATCAAACGTCTTGTTTTCCCTCCAGATGATCCTGTATGCCTTTTTCAGTCCGTCGATAGTCTCCTTGGGAAAGCCCATTCGACTCAGTCCCTTCCGGTTGATACCGTACAATTTGGCCCTCGGCCCGGCCGTTATCATAAATGGGGCCACGTCCCTGTCAACCCCTGATTTGGCCCCGAGAAACGCATAAGACCCAATTCGAACAAATTGATGTACGGCAACAAGTCCGCCCAGAATCGCATGGTCTCCGATTGTTATATGACCGCCAAGAGTAGCCACATTGGACATGATCACCCTGTTACCCAAAAAACAGTCGTGCGCAATATGTGCATAAGCCATAATGTAGTTGTGGTTCCCGACAACCGTCTTCCATTCCTCCTTGGTCGTTGCCCTGTTTATGGTGACATACTCCCTGATAATGTTATCATTCCCGATAATAAGGCGTGTATCTTCTCCACGATAACCTGTGTCCTGGGGAGGCGTGCCTATGGACGTGAAGTGATATATCTTGTTCCTTTCCCCAATCCGCGTGTGGCCTTCGACAACAACATGGGCCCCTATTACAGTATCTTTCCCAACCGTGACATGATCTCCCACGCTACTGTATGGGCCGATCTCTACGCCGGGTCCGATCTCGGCCCCTGCACTGACTACTGCTGAAGTATGGATTTTCATCAGCTTCTCCGCCTCTTTAAAGCACTCCGTAAGCCCTAATGGAGTAAGGACAGACCGCACTTGATTCATTGTGTCGGCAGCGCCCTGTGGGCTGTTAAGCTTTACTGGCCGATCTGTGCCAGAAGCTCCGCCTCTGCAACCAGATCCTCATCGACGAAGGCCTTCCCGGCCATCTTCCATATCCTGGAACCGGCCCTTAAGACCACCGCCTCCAATCTCAGCCGGTCACCCGGAA
>JAXHTA010000429.1:0-3528 GCA_034190285.1 Thermodesulfobacteriota bacterium
CCGCTGATAACTCAGAGATAACCTCTGAGTTATCAGCGGTGGGTCCCAAGGACATGGGAAAAGTCATGAAGGCGGCTATGGCCAGGATGGCAGGACAGGTTCAGGGTAAAGAGGTCAATGAGATAGCCAAAGAATTGTTGACGACCGACAATTGACTATTCTGATTTCCGGAAGTCAGTAATGGTCAACCAAAGGCCCGAATCGGCTGTCCGAGACTGCGAAATCGAGGACTCGCCCCATAAGGGTGACACCGAGGTCGGCTTGCTTGCCGAAGAAGTAAAGCCATTCCTGGACAGCCTTTTGAGGAAGTCTACACTTAGTTCGTGCCCGAGCGAAAACCGTCTTTTTCGCCAATATCTTGGTTGGACTCAGATTTTAATCCTCGATATGTTTTGATTTGTTCCTACGGTTAAAATTTTTGCCTGCCTTGATGTCGACGAAAAATCGCGGTTCTTGTTCAGACACCAGTTCACAGAGCCTGTATGATTGAGCATACTTACCAGGTTCTTGGTTACCAACGCCTGCTGGATATCGTGTCCTGCTATGCGTCCTGTCCACTGGGTCAATCAGACTGCCTATCCCTAACGCCATCTAATGACAAAGAATTCATCGATAACGAACTGAGTCTCGTCTCAGAGGCAAGACTCCTCTTGAAGATGAAGGAATTCGTATCTTTCTCGGATTTGAATGACATAGTGCCCATTTTAAGGAAAGGCGGCGTCAGAGGATCGTGCCTGAGTCCAGACGAACTCCTAAGTATTCTTATGCTTGCCCAGGCAGGCCAACGAATGAAAAAGCTTTTTAGTTCCAATCGATCGCTGTGTTCCGGAATGTATGACCTGGTGAGAGACATTCCTGAATGTGATGCCTTGGTTGGAGCGATAGAGGCCACAATCTCGTTGAGTGGTGAAGTCAAGGATTCGGCGAGCACTGCACTTAAGAAAATTAGGGCAAAAAGGATCCAGCTGAGGTCATATCTCCAGAGGAAGCTGGAAATGAGCAGGGAATTGGCCCCCCTGCCAGGCGACAGCCAGGACTATTCTGTGACCATTCGCGACGGCAGATATGTGATTGCCATAAGAAGCGACCAGAAGTCACGAATTGACGGAATCATTCACGGCTATTCACAGACACGTGCCACCTGCTTTCTAGAACCAATTGAAGTGGTACAAGACAATAATAGGGCTGCCGAACTGAGGCAGGAAGAAAGTGCGGAAGAGCACCGGATATTGACCGGTTTGACGGTCATGGTCGGAGATGTAGCAGCCGATCTTGAATATTGTCAGTCCTTGATCAGCAGAGTCGATGGGCTATATGCTAGGGCGAGATTCAGCGAAGCCCTCTCATGTATAATGCCGGAGATGGGCGAAAAACATGGGGTTGAGCTGAAGGGAGCCAAAAATCCGATTCTTCTGGCCATGGCCCTGGGCAGCGAGGGCCGGCATGATGTTGCTGATTCGCCCGTCCCAGTGGATATCTTGCTGGATCACAACCAGAATATATTGATCATTTCAGGTCCCAACAGGGGAGGAAAGACAGTGACTCTAAAGACCCTGGGTCTGATGAGCCTCATGGCCCAGGCCGGTATCCATATACCCGCCAAGGAGGGAAGCTGTCTGCCCGTTTTTGAACGGGTCATGGCGGACATCGGAGATGATCAGGACATCCAGACCGGCCTGAGCACCTTTTCAGCTCATGCGGAGCATCTGAGATACATCACAGAGCATGCGAGTCAGAAGAACCTTGTCATCATTGATGAGCCGGGCATGGGGACTGACCCGGATGAAGGGGTAGCTCTTGCCATGGCCGTGCTGGACTTTCTTTCCAGGCAAGGGACATTTGTGGCTGTTTCTACTCACTTCAACCGTTTAAAAGCCTTTGGTCTATTGAACCGGCGTGCCGCTAATGCTTCTGTTGAATTTGATCCTGAAGGGAAACGCCCTACGTTCAGGCTCAATTACGGGTCTCCAGGGATCAGCCATGCCATGGAAACCGCCCGGGATATTGGCGTTCCTTCAAATATCCTTGATCAGGCCAAGCGATATCTGGACCAGGATGAAGTCCATCTTAACCGGCTCACAGAGAAATTAAACCATTTGTTGGCAGAGGCCAGTCGTGAGAAAGCAGAGGCTAATGCCGCTAAAAGGAAGTATCATTCAGCTGCAAAAAAGGTAGAGAGCAGACTGATCACGCTGGAGGCCGAAAAAAGGGCCCTGATGGAAACAAAGAAGGCCGAGGCGGATGCTGCCATAGGAGAGGCCAGGACAGAGCTGAGGCAGGTGATTAACCAGTTAAAAAAGAACAAAGAGCCTTTTCAGGCCCGCGCCACAGAGAGGTACGCCGAGGTTAGCCGAAGCCTGATAGACCATTTTGATCTTGAAGGTAGCCAAGATCTCTCCACACTGCCCAAGAAGATAGAAAAGGGCGGGCAGGCATACCACAGGAAGCTCAGACAGACTGTAGTTGTCCAGTCTGTTGATTGTTCGGCGGGCCGCGCCCTTGTAACGTTCGGAAAGGTCAAGATTTCCGCTGACATTCAGGATCTGGAAATGGTCAAGGATGTGCCAAAGCCCGGGCAGGATAAAGCGGCTGAGCCGATATTTCAGTCCCCCAGCAGGTCCGTACCGAAAGAATTGAACGTCATTGGCTACAGGATTGACGATGCAATTCCCTTGATCGATAGAACCATAGACCGGGCTTTGGTGGACGGCAAAGCTTCTCTGAAGATCATCCATGGGTTCGGGACCGGAAGGTTGAGAGAGGCAATTCGTTCCCATTTAAAGGATGTCCCCTTTATTAAGAGGATCTGCAGTGCAGATGCTGGAGTTGGGGGTGACGCTATAACGGTCGTGGAGTTATCTTAAGCCGTTGTTCCACCACGGGAGGCTGACCGCTGTCAGTCGTCTGTGTCTGGAAGTGAAAACCAATAAAACTTCAAGTAGTTGAAGGCCATATTGGCTGCCAATGATGTGCACTGCGTAAATGCTTGGTAGTATGAAAGCAATGTGCCGCTGATAACCAACAACGGGCACCTTTTAGCAAAGGACAAGTAACAACGAACGAGAATGGTCTCTTATCAATCCGCCAAGGAAGAAATCAAGAGGGCTGCCGATATTGTGGAACTTATCGGTGAGTTTGTTCAGCTCAAGAAAGCGGGACGAAACCACGTGGGGCTGTGCCCTTTTCATTCTGAAAAAGACCCGTCTTTCACAGTTACGCCGGAAAGGCAGACATTCCATTGCTTTGGATGCAAAAAGGGTGGAGATATCTTTTCTTTCTGGATGGAATACCATAGTTCCACCTTCCCGGAGGCTTTAAGAGATCTAGCCGAAAGATATCATGTTACGATTTCCGAAGGATTCTCTGCCGCCAAAGAGCGAGAAACGGCATACCAAAGAGAAGCCCTGTACAAGATTAACGAAAAGGCCTTAGACTATTTTATAGAGGCACTGAACCATCCCACCAAAGGGGCTTCGGCCAGAGATTACTTAGAGGGGCGATCTATTTCGAAAGAGACTATCTCTGAGT
>JAXHTA010000043.1:0-13456 GCA_034190285.1 Thermodesulfobacteriota bacterium
TGAGAATGACAAGAGGATTGATTTCCACAATCAGTGCCTCGAATTGAGAGAAAACCCTGTACAGCCTGACCAGAACATCCGCGCAAGAAACGAGCAAGCGCTGGGATAGACCCAGCTTTCTGAGCAATGTTCTGGCCTGATAAGGATAGAATCCAGATACAGGATCAATATGAATAGAGACAATTTTGTCTGGAGCATTTTGGGCTGTCTCTTCGATATTTACACCACCTTCTGTACTTGCAACGATCACAGGCTTCCCAGAATAGCCGTCTATGGTCACGCCTACATACAATTCCTTAGAAATATCAGCCATTTCACTAACCATAATCTTGCGGACAGGTAGGCCTCTGATCTTGGTATTGAATAGACTTTCAGAGACATCCTCAAGTTCCTCCGGGGTGTTGGTGGCTTTTATGCCCCCTGCAAGTCCACGGCCTCCAACGAGGACCTGCGCTTTTAGTAGGACCGGATAGCCGATGTCTCCGGCAATAGCAAGAGCCTCTTCTGTTGTTCGGGCCACGCCCCGTTTCGGCACCGGGATACCCATGGACTCGAAAACATTAGCACCTTCATATTCATGTAGTCTCATAACAGAACTGCTTTCCTCTCAAAATAAGCTGGTTAGTAGCAATCCGGAACCATATAACACCGGATGAACATAAGAATAAGTTTCCCATTTCTCTAAATTCTGGTATTTTTCACCTGTAATCCGGAGCATTTCAAAAAAAAGACTTGACAAAGGCCTTATATATGTAATTAAAAATTTAATCAAGAATTAAATTGAATTTCGGGAAAATGAGATGCGAAATAGCGTTTCGGCAAAGAGTTCGGATAGCCAAGGCATAGTAGATCACAGCCAACGCGCTTACAAAGGCATTCGGCGAATGCTGTATTACAAGGAACTCGTACCGGGTCAGAAAATTGCTTGCCGTGAGCTCGCTGAACGGCTGAAAATGAGTTCAACACCTGTTATACAGGCGCTTAAGTGGTTGGAATTTCAAGGCTTTGTTCTTCACGAGCCGAACCGTGGCTACTATATGGAGCCATTCAGCCTGAAGGAAATCGAGGAAATCTATGAACTCAGGGAACTCCTGGAGCCGTCGCTCATATCAGAGGCAGTGAAAAGACTGGACAAAGGGAGCATCAAACAACTGAAGAAGGCCCTTGATGCCCATTTGTCCGCCGGTAGAGAGGCTTATTTGAGAGAACGGCTTTTTAGAAATGTCGATTTTCATCTGGCTCTGGCCTCGCTTTCGGAAAAGCCTACACAGATAAGGGTTTTGAGGACGATTTTCGATATCCTGGTGCTGAAATACGGTGGCAACTATCTGCCCGTGGTTTCAATGGAATCTGTTGACAATGCACACAGAGGTGTCTTTGAAAGCGTTGTTTCAGGAGATGCCAGGAAAGCAAAAGCGACACTTTCGAGGCATATTTCCGATGTAAAAAAACGGGTCGTAAAAAGCTTCAAGAAGATGCTGGAGGAAAAGGAAGAATCTGAGGTCTGATTACTCATTATCGTTGAACAGAGCCACTATTTCGTACACCTTTCTTATCTTCAATCCAACACAGCTGCGGAGATAGATTTTTGAACAACCGCAAGATTGATATGAACAATTCAACCTAGGAGGTAGAAAAATGGGTATAATGACTAAAGATGAATATCTGCAATCCTTGAGGAGAATGAATCCGACCGCATATATGTTTGGTGAAAAGATCACCAATATAGTGGATAATCCACGTTTGAGGGCAGGGATCGAAGCAACTGCCGAAACCTATAAGATGGCTGAAATGGAAGAGTTTAGAGATCTGTTGATCACACAAAGCCCATTAATAAATGAGCCGGTAAACCGGTTCACTCTTCCTCCTTCCTCTATTGAGGATCTAGTGGCTCGCGTAAAAGTAAACAGGGCTGTGGCTAATAGAGTAGGGACGTGCCATCAGAGGTGCACAGGGCTTGATTGCCTTTCTACGCTTGCAATTATTACTTATGACGTAGACCAGAAACACGGGACGAATTATCACAAGAATTTCATCGAGTTTCTAAAATATGTCCAAAAGAACGATCTGACCGGTAATGCTGCCGTGACCGACGTGAAAGGGGATCGATCCAAAGGGCCAAAGGATCAGGAAGACAAGGACATGTATCTTCATGTGGTGGAGCGCAGGGATGATGGAATTATAGTGAGAGGGGCTAAGGCGCATCAGACCGGTTCTCTCTCGGCCCATGAAATCATTGTGTTACCCACGCGTGCCTTGAGAAAAGGTGATGAGGATTATGCATTGGCTTTTTCAATTCCTTCAGATTCCCCTGGTCTGATACACGTTGTCGGACGATCAACCCTGGATATGAGAGAGTTAGACGGTTGTGACATAGGGAACCAAAGATACTCTAAATACTGCCCAACTCTGATCTTCGATGACGTCTTTGTCCCCGCTGACCGAGTATTTCTCTGTGGTGAGATTGAATTTGCCGTGGAAATGGTAGTACGTTTTTCTTCCTTTCACAGGCAGAGCCACGGAGGGTGCAAGTCAGGTAATATAGATTGCATGATAGGGGCTGCTCTTACCATGATGGAATACAACGGGACTGCCAAGGCCGGCCATTTAAAGCAAAAAGTGATTGATATGATTCATAGGGCGGAGACTCTCTATGGATGCTGTCTTGCCGCATCATATGAAGGAAAAGAGGAGCCTTCGGGGACCTATTTTATCGATACGGTTTTGGCTAATGCATCAAAAATCCACGAGGGCAGAGAATTAAGTGAGGCAAAGCGACTTATGATTGATATCTCCGGGGGGTTTGTCGCAGATATGCCTTCAGATAGAGATTTTGAAAACCCCGAAGTAGGACATCTTTTGAAGAAATATATGAAGGGCGCCGAAGGTGTTCCGGCTGAGAACAGGATCAAGATGTTTAGACTTGTAGAAAAAATGGGTCTGGAAAGTGCAGACAGTATTTCAGACATCCATGGCGGTGGATCTCCTGAAGCTCACCGTGTTACAATCTTGCGCGAAAGCGACATCGACTCAAAAAAGAAGTCGGCCAAACGGTTGGCTGGTATAGAAGATTAGACCCTTCAACACCGAAGCTATCAAAGGGTTATGGCCTTCCACATGTTAGTATAAGACCAGTTTGAGGGATTGTGGATTTGAAGCCCGTCCGATTTTCAGGGTTCGGGGAAGGTTTGTATTGTTTTTAGCAACAAATTGGAACGAGTCCTGAATTTTTTCGCACGCCTTAGGCCGTTGCCAATACTTCCGAGATCCGGCCTCCAAAAACCTATTTTGTCAAAAGGCAGGTTGGTAACGAAATCCAGCGCAGGACAGCCCCGTAAGACAGCCTCACCAAGGCCTTCTCCCGGTTCTGCCAAGGCCGAAACCCTGTTTATTGCCCAGGGTAGGTGCCACGAGCTATGAAGGATTTGTGATGCGGCTCTGCAAAATCCGATCCCCGCGAGAGCGCAACCAGCTTGCCTTTGTTTTAAAGGGCTAAAGCGTTACCCGACGCAGAGATTGGCGAAGAAGACAGTTTTATTTCTGGCACTACTTACGGATTAAACTTTGAGAAATGTCAAATCAATATGATGTAATTATTATCGGCGCGGGTGTAGTAGGAAACGCCATTGCAAGAGAACTTTCACGATATTGCTTGAATATCGCGGTTCTGGAAAAAGAACCGGATGTCGGTATGGGCACGAGTTCCAGAAACAGCGGTGTGCTCCACTCTGGGATACACTATAAACCCGGCTCGTTACGTGCGCGACTGAATGTTCGAGGAAATGCCCTCATGGGTGATCTGTGCAGAGACCTGAAGGTCAAGATCCAGTACATAGGGAAATTGACAGTCGCCCAGGATGAGGTCGATGTGGCGACCTTGCATGCATTAAAAGAACAGGGCGAAGCGAATGGCGTGCCTGGTCTTGAAATCTTAAATGCCGGGCAAATGAGGAAACTACAGCCGGGGGTTGGTGGCATTCAAGCACTTCACTCACCTACAACCGGTATAATCTGTCCGTACGGCCTAACTATGGCATTGGCCGAAAGCGCACACACAAATGGAGTAGACTTTTTTCTTGGTCACGATGTCTGTGCCATCTCTCGTGAGGAAAAGGGTTTCGAGATCAAAACCTCGAATGGAAAAGGCTTTAAGTCCCCAGTTCTCATCAATTCTGCGGGATTGTTTTCCGATGGCATATGCCGAATGCTTGGCATTGATGAATATAAGATTTATCCCTGCCGGGGCGAATACCTTATCCTGGACAAGAGATTGGAGGGAACGCTGTCAGTTCTCGTATATCCTGCCCCAAGGAAGAACGGGGCGGGTTTGGGTATACACCTGACAAATACTGTTGATGGGAATATTCTCATTGGGCCAAGCAATGAATATGTTGATGATCCCGAAGACTACGCCTGCACGGCAGATGTGATTGGCACCCTGAAAAGAGAAGGACATGAGCTTCTCCCCGGGCTTTCCACATCCGACTTCATACGCAATTTCTCAGGACTTCGGTCAAAACAGACCCCACCCGAGGTTAAGGGCTTTAAAGATTTCGTTGTCGAAAAGAGAAAAGACATTCCAGGGTTCATCAACCTTGTTGGCATTGAAAGCCCAGGCCTGACATCGTCTCCGGCCATTGCAGCTATGGTCAAAGACCTGGTGGCCGAGGAGTTTCCCCTTCAGGAGAAAGATTCCTTTGTCGCAGAGCGTCCAGGGCGTTTGGGTTTTTTTCATGAACTACCACCGGAAGAAAAGGCGCAACTGGTTGCCGAGGATTCGGACTACGGTGAAATAATATGCCGATGCGAACAGATTACCAAAAAAGAGATACTAGATGCCATAAATAATCCATTAGGAAGTAGGACTATAGCCGGAATAAAATATCGCGCTAGAGCCATGATGGGACGATGCCAGGGTGGCTTTTGCCTGCCCAGAATTGTGCAGATACTTGAAAAGGAATTCGGCTATAAACCTGAGGATTATTTACTGGACAGCAAGGGGTCTTATCTTTTCACGAAAAATATACGATAGAGGGCTTACTTTAGATGAATACCATCAAGCGTGAACTGGTGGTTATCGGCGGGGGACCAGCGGGACTCTCGGCAGCCGTAGCCGCCAGGAAAAGCGGGTGCAAAGACATACTTTTGATTGAACGTGATCGAATCCTTGGCGGAATCCTTAATCAGTGTATCCACGACGGATTCGGTCTGCACAAGTTCGGAGACGCCTTCACCGGACCGGAATATGCCCAGCGTTATATCGATGAATTTAAAGACCTTGGAATTGAGGCTGCTATGGGAACCATTGTAGTCTCCATTGACCAAGAGCGCAATCTGTATGTCAGTTCAAGAAAAGGCTTTGCAAGAATAGAGGCCGGAGCCGTTGTACTTTCCATGGGATGCAGGGAAAGGACTGCAGGGGCTATTTCACTGCCGGGTACACGTCCAGCCGGGATTTATACTGCCGGGGCGGCCCAGAATCTTATAAACCTTCAGAACATTATGGTGGGCGAGAGAGTTGCCATCATGGGTTCAGGAGATATCGGTCTGATAATGGCAAGGAGGTTGACTCTTGAAGGGGCGAAAGTAGAAGGGGTTTTCGAGATACTACCTTATCCCAGCGGACTTGCCAGAAATATTCAGCAGTGTTTAAATGACTACGCTATCCCATTGTATCTGGGCACATCAGTTATAGAAGTCCATGGAAGAGGGAGGCTGACTGGTATTACAGTTGCTCAGATCGACGAAAACAATAATCCTGTCGCGGAAACGGAACGCTTTGTTTCGTGTGATACACTCTTACTCTCAGTGGGTCTGATCCCTGAAAACGAGCTTTCTCGAGGAGCTTCAGTTGAAATGGAAGACAGCACAAATGGCGCTTGTGTTGATGATGCGCTAATGACCAGCATCCCCGGCATATTTTCTTGCGGGAACGTGCTACACGTTCACGACCTTGTGGATTATGTATCCGATGAGGCTGAAAAGGCGGGGAAATTCGCCGTGAAGTATTTGGATGGCGGAATCGCGTCTTCAGACAAGGTCATTCGCGTTGAACCCAAAGACGGTGTAAGATACGTCCTTCCGCAAAAGATCAGAGGAGACAGAGATTTTCTCTTGTCCCTGAGGGTATCGGAGCCATGTTGGGATAAGGCCGTATGGGTGAAGGTCGGTAATAGAAAGGTCGCTCGAAAAAAGCTCGTGAGGCTTCATCCTGCAGAGATGATCCGGATCAAGGTGAGGGCCGAAAAACTGAACGGCGCAGAGGCCCTGGAGGTCAGCCTGGAATGAAGACAAAAGAATTGATTTGCATTGTCTGTCCGAACGGATGCCAGCTTGAAGCAGATATAATAGAGGGAAAAGAGGCTACCGTAACGGATATAAGGGGTAGCCGATGTGATAAAGGTATACCTTGGGCTGAACAGGAAATCATGAGCCCCATGAGGACTATAGCCAGCAACGTCGCTGTCGAAGGGGGAGATTTTCCCCTTGTGAGCGTGCGAACGGATTCACCGATTCCTCTTGAATGCATTATGGATGTAATGAGAGAGATAAAGGCCCTGAGACTGAAGGCACCGGTCAGTATCGGAGATCATTTGATCAAGAATCCTGCCGGCACAACCTGCAATATAATAGCCACCAGAAACGTCAATCCTGTCAAATAGGTTCCGCACCGTTGGCGCTTTGATTACCAGGGTATATCAGTGCCATCGTAGCGTACGAAGCGACCTGTGTCCTCAAGGGTAAAACGCTCTATTACCGCTTTCATGTTGCGGACACTCTCTTCCGGAGAAATACCATGCGGTGGGCCCATCCTGGTTTTCACTCCTCCGGGGTGAAGAATGAGAACGCCTATCCCTCTTGGTTTCAGCTCCACAGCTAGTCCGTGCATGACAGCGTTGAGTGCTGCTTTGCTCGAACGGTAGTAATAGCTGCCTGAGCTGCCGATATCAACGATGCTACCCATATGGCTGCTGATAGCCACTACGAGACGTTTCCGGCTCATTTGGACGTTTTCTACAAATGTCTCGATGAGGCGGGCAGCACCCAGAGTGTTCACTTCGAAAGTCCTTGTCCAGTCTTCATAGCTCAGATATCCGCACTGCGGTTGACCTTTCTCCAGATACACCCCGGCGTTACTCAGCAAGACATCAATAGGTTCTCGCTCTATCTCCCACCGCAATGCACGCATGTTTTCCTGAACGGTGACATCCAGGCGGTGAATCGAGACTGTTTCATGTTGCCTGGCGAGCTCTTGCAGCTCGCTGGCTTCGGAAGGGTGCCGACAGGTAGCAAAGACACGCCAGCCATCATATGCATATTGTCGAGCCCAAGCAAGTCCCAGCCCGCGATTGCTCCCCGTAATAAGGATGCTCTGCATGTGGATCACCTCACTTTTATCTATATCATTGCGCTATGCGCCTCACAGCTTTTCGCTGTTCCACAACTTCTCAAAAAGTCAGGGTATTACAACTAAATGTCCACTGAGGAGTCCTGATTTTTCTCGGAGGACCTCTTGTTTTTTCCTGCTGAAACGGCGGATCAATCCCCATAAAGAGATTTCAAGGGATAGCCTGAAACAACCTTGCCATTACGATCCAAGCATACATTTTTCTGAACTGTCGGGAATCTCGTAATATCTCGCCTCGACCAAATTACCTTCCGGGTCCCGAAAATAGATCGAAATCCCGCTACCGTGAGCGCCCCAGCGCGGAACAGGTCCTTCTTCGATATCAACATTCTTGGCCTGAATCCGCTCTAAAAGCTCTTCCCACTTTCCCTTGCTTAGGGCGATACAGAAATGGTTCAAGTTCTCTCGATGCCCCCCGGGCGGTGTGCTTTTCTGCCACATCCTTTTTGGAAAAAGGTCAATAACCGTGTCCGAATTAAGTCGCAGAGATGGAAATGGTACTTTTCCCGCACGGTATTCGTTTAAGCGTTCAGGAGAAAGCATGAGAACCTCTGAATAAAAAGCGATCATTTTCTCGTCATCTTCCACATTCAAAACGATGTGATCCATCAAACATTGCATATCCAGCTCCCCTCTTGTTCTTGCCATACTTTTGAGGTATATAGTTCTCCAGCTTAAAAGTGCCTTCTTTGTAGTTTATGAGTTTTGGTTGATGGTCTTATCTTACTACACTCGGAGGCCTTTTTGTAAGAGAAAACGAACGGCCAACATTATCCTGGCGCAATCAGTGTCTGAACGAAAACAAGGTCGTTTCGTCAAGATCAAGGAAGATCAAGATTTTAACCGAAGACATCTATTTAGTATTTCGTAAATTGGTGATATCCAAGCGCATGCTTTGGTCTGATAAACAACACGTACTGGGATTCTGCATCGGCCCGTCAATACAATCATGAACAGGGAATTAGATGTTATTATCATGCCCAACGGTTCGCTCCAACTGGAATGGACCGAAAGGCAAAACGATCTCAATAAAGACAGCAGGCTCTTGCAGGAAGAAATTTTCAAATGTTTCTCAGACAATCCTGATACATGGCTTTTGTTCCTTGGGTTTTGCGACCAACAGGTAGGCCTTTCCCCTTCACTTGATTTCTGGCGGAATTTCACCGGAGTCTATACCAGGAGATTATGCCGGACGCCCGATCTTGAAATACTCCGCCATAGGGCGAAGGTATTTATAGAGGAAGAGGAATTAGCTACCCATAGGAGCAACGCCCCTATGATGACAGGTGCGGAATATCTTAGTTCGTCACTCCTTGAAGCGTTGTGGAACGGCCTGAACAAGAGCTTCAGCCGGGAGATCAGTTCTTATAAGGGAGCGGTGGCGGAATTCATCAGGGCCTACAGCCCCAATGCGCATCTCGTGGGCAGGGTCTTCTTCCATCTTGTTGAAAACAAGAACGGGGATTATCCCTTCGCCTTTATGGCGACTTACGCCACCAGACTGAACAGCCAGGGAAAGTCTAAACATCTTCCGCTCAAGCATGCCTTGCAGGAATACGGCGATGATAATGAAAGGCTCTTGAAACTTCTCGCCACGGTTCATACGGCCGCTGAAAAAAGCCCTCTGATTGCGGAACTTCTTGAAACCGGAGAACTCTTTCATCCCCTAGCCTGGACATCTAAAGAGGCCTTTTCTTTTTTAAAGGAGATCCCCTTATATGATGAATCCGGAATCCTGTGCAGGATTCCTAACTGGTGGAAAAGCAATAAATCGAGTGTACACCTGAATTTCAGCGCCGGTGATAAGAGACCCCCCTTTGTCGGCATGGACGCCGTTTTGAACTTCAACGCCCGACTGTTTTTGGGAGATACCCCGATTTCCGAAGACGAGGCAAGACGCCTGCTCGACGAATCCGAAGGATTGGCCTTTATAAAAAACAAATGGGTAGCCGTTGATCCTGAAAAGCTGAAACTGACACTCGATGCCTATGAAAAGGCAAAAAAAA
Organism: Thermodesulfobacteriota bacterium; assembly: GCA_034190285.1. GTDB lineage: Bacteria > Desulfobacterota > DSM-4660 > Desulfatiglandales > Desulfatiglandaceae > JAXHTA01. The sequence goes on from JAXHTA010000043.1 coordinate 9,415, forward strand.
TGATGGGCATGGACGGGTTGAGCATAAGGGATGCCCTGCGCTTGCAGCTCAGGCCGGAGAAGTTCCTGGACACCCACGCAAAAGAGATAGATTACAGCATATCCAACGGCAAATGGCTGGAGTCGGTCGTCCAGAGACTGCTCGATCCCGATCTAATTGCTTCCAAGAGACCGGACAGAGATTTCAAGGCAAGACTGAGGGATTATCAGCAAAAGGGGTTGGATTGGCTTTGTTTTCTTCACTCCCTTCAATTCGGGGCATGCCTTGCCGATGATATGGGGCTTGGCAAGACCATACAGGCGCTCGCCTTTCTGAATATCGTAAAATCAGAGTTTAAGACAACCAAGAAACCGAATTTGGCCAGTCTTTTGATCATTCCGGCTTCCCTTATTTCCAACTGGGCGAGTGAGATCAGGAGGTTTTTCCCCCGCCTGAAATCATATATCGCACATCCGGATGGAGACTTGAAAAAAAAGGGCGGTCTAGATGAGAAATCACTGGATTCCTTTGATCTTATCATAACGACCTACGCCTTGATTCAGAGGTATGATTGGCTCAACTCCCATCGCTGGAACTACGTTATTTTAGATGAGGCCCAGGCCATTAAGAACCCACGGACAAAACAGACCCGGGCCATAAAGAATCTCACCGCCGCCAACAGGATTATCATGACCGGGACCCCCATTGAGAACAGGCTGACAGATATCTGGTCTCTGTTTGATTTCTTAAACCCGGGATTACTTGGCAACGCAGGGGAGTTCAAAAAATTTTCAAAAGGCCTAAACCATGATCTCTCGGGCTATTCAAGACTGCGTAGGCTTATCAGCCCCTACATACTGAGAAGGTTGAAGACAGACAAGTCGGTCATTTCCGACCTCCCAGACAAGGTTGAGATGAAGACCTATGCCGCCTTGAGCAAGAAACAGGTCGTTTTGTATCAAAACATTGTCGAAGGCATAAGAAAATCCATTGCCGAAACAGAGGGGATAAAGAGAAAAGGCCTGATCCTGTCTTCCCTTACGAAATTCAAGCAGATCTGCAACCACCCGGATCAGTATTCGGGGACAGGAGGATTTAAAGAAGACGAGAGCGGCAAGTTTTCACGCCTTCGGGAAATTTGCGAAACGATATATGAGAAAAGAGAAAAAGTCCTGGTCTTTACCCAGTTTAAGGAGATGACTGAGCCGCTTCATGATTTTCTGGAAGACATTTTTCAGCGAAAAGGCCTGGTCCTGCACGGGAGTGTGGCCGTAGGCAAACGAAAAAAGCTCATTGAACAATTCCAGCGCAGTGATTATCAGGCGCCCTTCATGGTCTTGTCATTAAAGGCAGGAGGAGTGGGATTGAATCTGACCGAGGCAAATCACGTGATCCATTTTGACAGGTGGTGGAATCCGGCCGTGGAAAACCAGGCAACAGACCGCGCCTTCAGGATCGGCCAGAAGAAAAATGTAATCGTGCATAAGTTTCTGACCAAAGGGACTGTAGAAGAAAAGATTGATATGATGCTGGAAGATAAATCCAGATTATCACAGGACGTAATCGCCGCCGGAGACGCCGCCTGGATCACTGAGATGAAAAACAACGAGATCATGGATATGTTCAGGTTGACTCTATAAATTTATAGTAATTATGAGTCGTTAAGGGAGCTGTGCCGTAACTGCTCACGTTGCCAGAATGGAGGGATCATGAAAGTATGATTGGCGCATTTTGACTAAGAGAACAGCTTTTTTACCCAAAGAAGACTTTAAAATGATTCGGACTTTAGTTTTTCCTAACCATTTTCAACCTTCAGTCTATCCATCTGAGCAGCTACATATACACAAGACAACTTTAATGATCGGATTAAAGCGGTTCATTCCAATCAGCCCTATATCAAACCGTGGTTTTTTCTTGACTTGCTATCCGCTTTAAGCATACATTGGATGAAAAATAACTTTTATTTATAATTTTTTCAACCAATAATCAGAATGAACACTGTTTATCCAGCAAATTTGGTCCGGAAACTAACCGGAGCAACTATTAATCAGCTAAAATATTGGGTCAGGACGGGTCTTGTTTTGCCGGAAAGAAAGGGTAAATTTTCTTTTTATTCCTTTAAGGACATAGTCAAGTTACGAGTATTGGTTTCATTGAAGAGAAGAGGACTGAGTCTCCAAAAGATGAGAAAAGGGATAAGCAACCTGTCCGGGGTCTTGCCGGATGATGAGGCCCTTTCCCGTCTGGTCATCTATACTGACGGAGTGGATATGATTGTTGTTGAGAAGGGGAAGTACTTTAGCGCCGTAACAAAGCAGCGCTATTTCCGTTTTGACACTGAGCAAATAGGCGCGGAGATAATCAGACTTCAGAATTATAAAGCAAATTACATAGACCGGATAGAGCCACTGGACAACATGGAAAAGGCGGCGACTTTTTACCATGGACAGAGTATGTACAAGACAGGTCAGGATGGAGCAACAAGATGAATGCTTTTGAATCCATCCATAATGAACTTAAGCGCTTGGGTTATGTTAATAACCTTATGCAGGAGAACTATGTTTTCGATGATGCCGCCTTTTACGGTAAGCGAGAGATGACCATCCCCCTTGCGGCGTTTGCTCAATGGCCGCCGTCATATCGTAATGCCTGCATCGGGGTATTAATAGCAAATGGTCAATCCGGCCCCCGGCACGTATCAATGTACCGAACTCTTGGCGCCCCAATGTTTTTTGAGGCATTTCCGGAACATGTTGACCGTTATCGTATTGAGGCCACAGGAGAAGCCGTTTTCCTGGAGTCCATCCCATCCCGAAATATTCCACAGGCCTTTAAAAAAAATAAAAAGATTTGGAATCCTGAAGCCATTTTTCGGGCTAAGGCAATTGCACCATTGAAGGCGACTCCATATCAGCTTGATTTCATGGACATCGGGTTGCTGCCTGCCCTCAAAGGCATGATCCACAGGAAACTTGATCGGCTTTTAAGAGATACGCTCCACGAAGCAATTATTACTTACGAGAAGGCATTGGGCGTTAAGCCGGATGAAACATCTCTTTTTCGCCTTGTTTTTCGTTTTTTAGCCGCAAAGATATTTAATGATAGAAATCATCCTGGAGATTGGTCTGCTTCTGAGGCAAAAGTTATTATTGACAGGGTCCAAAAGTTTTATGGGCCTTTCAAAGCTGGGACTCAGAAAATAATCGAAGAGCCTGAAACCCAAAAAATTGTATGGGGCAGGCTCCGGGACGCATTAAATTTTCAAAATCTTTCCGTGGAAGACCTTGCCTTTATTTACGAAAACACACTTATTAGAAAAGCAACAAGGCAACAGTACGGTATACACAGCACGCCTTCCATAATCGCGGATCTTATGGTGGACCGGCTTCCTTTCGAGTCACTGGCCTCTGAGGATCGTTACGTGCTGGAGCCCTGTGCCGGTCATGGCGTTTTTTTGGTTGCCTCCCTCCGTCGTTTGCGGGAACTATTGCCGGCTTCCTGGTCAGATCAAAAAAGACACAGCTATCTGAAAGACCGATTGACAGCTATTGAGCTTGATTCATTCGCCGCTGAGGTGTGCCGCTTATCCCTCATGCTGGCGGACTATCCCAACCCGGATGGATGGCAAATCATATCCGAAGATATTTTTGGAGGTAATACCCTTGAAAGTCGGTTAAGAAAATCCCGAGTCGTGCTCTGCAATCCTCCATTCGAAGACTTTACCTTGGCCGAAAGGAATAGCTATGGGGATAACGTCCAGAATGCCCATAAGCCCTATGAGGTTTTGCGCAGGATACTGGAACATCCTCCCGAGATGTTGGGATTTGTACTCCCAAAATCTGCTATTATGGGGGAAAGATATTCTGATCTTCAAGACCGTATAGCTCGAAATTATAAAAATATCGAAACCATAGCCCTGCCGGATCGGATTTTTGCTCATTCGGATCAAGAAACCATGATAGTGCTCGCCTCAGAGAGGGACGAATCGTTAAATGTCAATATATCTGCGAAGACATTTTGGGTGAGAGAAAATAAAAGACGATCTTTTCTTGAAACAGGACGC
>JAXHTA010000430.1:0-3519 GCA_034190285.1 Thermodesulfobacteriota bacterium
TGGTCGTTTTTCCCAATATGGTTGTTCCCCTCTTCGTCGGACGGAGCAAATCCATCCACGCCCTCGAGTATGCCATGTCCCATAAGAAGGAAATTTTCTTGTCAGCACAAAAGGATGCGAAAGTAGACAATCCTTCTGCTCAGGATATTTACGTTTCCGGCACACTCAGCAATGTCCTTCAACTGTTAAAACTGCCAGACGGCACGGTCAAGGCCCTGATCGAAGGGAAAGAACGCGGGAGGATTGTGGATTTTCTGGATCGGCAGCAGTTTTTCATGGTCCAGGTCGAAAAACTCCAGAGCCAGTATGAAACAAACCTTGAGACAAAGGCATTCGTTCGAAGTATTTGTTCAAACTTTGAGAAATATGCCAAGCTGAATAACAAGATCAGCGAAGAGATTGTCTCGACAGTGACGACCCTCGAGGACCCGGCCCGTTTGGCCGATACGGTAGCGGGTTACCTCGTCTTGAGGACACGCGACAAACAGGAACTTCTTGAGATCGAGGACCTGAACCTGCGTCTTGAAAAGCTCTTTGAGAAACTTAATAATGAGATCGATATACTTCGGCTTGAGCAACGCTTGAGAACAAGGGTCAAAAAGCAAATGGAAAAGACCCAGAAGGATTATTATCTCAACGAACAGATGCGTGCCATCCACAAGGAGATGGGAACAAAGGACGATTTTAAGGCGGAACTCGATGAACTAGAAAAAAAGATCAGGCGGAAGAAATTGTCCAAGGAAGCCCACTCCAGGGTGAAGCAAGAATTCAAAAAGCTCAAGCTGATGTCCCCTATGTCGGCTGAGGGAACTGTTGTTCGTAACTATATAGACTGGATTCTTTCTCTCCCGTGGTACGATAAGACAAAGGAAAAACTGGATATTGATGAGGCTGAAGCTATCCTTGAAGAAGACCACTACGGCCTTGAGAAACCAAAAGAAAGGATTTTGGAGTATCTGGCGGTTCAACGCTTGATTAAGAAGATAAGGGGGCCAATACTCTGTTTCGTAGGCCCTCCGGGAGTCGGCAAGACTTCATTGGCAAAATCGGTGGCCAGGGCGACCGGTCGAAATTTTATTAGGCTTTCCTTGGGGGGAGTAAGAGATGAGGCCGAAATAAGAGGACACAGAAGGACGTACATCGGTGCCATGCCGGGCAAGATTATCCAATTTCTGAAGAAGGCGAAATCGAACAACCCTGTCTTTTGTCTGGATGAAGTAGACAAAATGAGCACTGACTTTAGGGGCGACCCATCGGCGGCCTTATTGGAGGTGCTTGACCCGGAGCAGAACTTCGCCTTCAATGATCATTATCTGGATCTTGATTATGATCTGTCTGACATTTTTTTCATTACTACGGCCAATAGTCTGCACAGTATCCCTTTACCCTTGCAGGATAGGATGGAAATCATCCGGTTACCGGGGTACACAGAACTGGAAAAACTAAATATCGCAAAGCAGTTCCTCATCAAGAAACAGATCGAGCAAAACGGCCTTGAGCCCGCGAATATCTCTTTCAGCGATAAGGCCATCCTCACCATAATCAGAACCTATACCAAAGAAGCCGGAGTCAGGAATCTGGAGCGCGAGATTTCCTCAATTTGCCGCAAGGTAGCGAGGGAAGTTGTAAAGTCCGGCAGAGACGCCAAGATATCCATCAAATCGCAGTCCATCAACAGGTACCTCGGAGTGCCTAAATTTCGTTATGGACGCACTGAGGAAAAGGATACGATCGGAGTAGCCACGGGACTGGCATGGACGGATGTGGGTGGCGAGATACTCCAAACGGAAACCACCATTATGCCAGGCAAAGGGAATCTGGCTCTGACAGGAAAACTGGGCGATGTCATGCAGGAATCAGGGCAGGCTGCGTTGAGTTACGTCCGGGCAAGGGCAAGTCAGTTAAGGCTTCCCGACAACTTTTATGAAAAGGTTGACATCCATGTTCATGTCCCCGAGGGCGCTATTCCCAAAGATGGTCCTTCTGCCGGCATTACGCTTGCCGTCTCAATCATTTCAGCGCTTACAGGAAGACCTGTCAATCGAGATATAGCTATGACCGGTGAGATAACCTTGAGGGGGAGAGTCCTTCCGATAGGGGGTCTTAAAGAGAAAATCCTCGCCGCCCATCGAGCGGGTGTGACCAAGGTTCTGATACCGCTTGAAAATAAGAAGGATGTAGAGGAAATACCAAAAAAGATACTGAAGAAGGTTGAACTGGTCCTGGTGGAGCATATGGACGAAGTCCTTAAGGAGGCCCTCATTCTCGGGGAGGGAGAAGAACTCTTTGCACAAGAAGGGGAGCATAAGCCTTTCTGTCTCGAGGAAGTAATCCATACCGAACAGACATCCACACCGGGTGTAACCGCTCACTGAGCATCCCAATTGCCTTGACAAGAGATTATAGAAGTATTATGAATACGGCTTTGCTACAGGCGGATAGCTCAGCGGGAGAGCATCGGCCTTACAAGCCGGGGGTCACGGGTTCAAATCCCGTTCCGCCTACCAAGCCTTGAAAACCCACGATTGTATGCCGGGGGCGTAGTTCAGTTCTGGTTAGAACGCCGGCCTGTCACGCCGGAGGTCGCGAGTTCGAGTCTCGTCGTCCCCGCCAGTAATATCAGTACATTAGGATATATCAAATTCTAATCGCCTTGAAAAACAAGGCCCTTGATGGCAAAAACTGTCAAGGGCCTTGTTATTTCAGGGACTATAAGATTGATAAATTCCCATCCTGTAAGAAAACCCCGCCCAACGGAAATTTAATTGTTCGATATAGCGGTCCTTTTTCTCCTGATACTTGACATATTTAACCCAAGTTTGCCAAATCTGAAGACGGACCTGCACCGGGTGCAGCTTTTGCGGCCTGTATGGTCACTACTCATTCTGCAATATGTGTTTTCCTTGGCAGAGGGGCTTTTCTAAGTCCCATACGCTCATATATCTGTTTATGCTTGGGCTCGGGGCAGCGCTGCATAGCCTCTGATGAGTGGATAGGATATCCCTTATTGGTTCCCCACGACCGATGGTCACCGTGTTGGCGAAGCCTGAAACCTAACGTTGCATAAATCTTTGGCCCACAAACGCTACGCTCGCTCTATATCAGGCCATCAAAAAACGTGATTTCATTTTCAGGATTTCACCGTATGTTTATGAAAATGTCCTAACGTCCCTCACTGGCCTAATCTAAAGCATTTTGAACTCAAATTTTATGGTAACGTTAGGGTGAACTCAATGCTGTGAAGGATATGGTAAGCCAACATAGAAATGAACATATGGGCATCGGCCCGGTGTTCCACTTGGTGAAAGTTCGGCCTCAAGCCCAAAGATAACTTCATGGATTGGAAGGCCCTTTATATTTGAGTAAACATGACATAACTCTCCCAGATCTCTTTATCACTGAGGTCCAGGCGATCCGTTAGGGCATTAAGTGGGGATTCAATGCACTTGGCGAAGTTCATTACTTTCCTGATATGCATGCAGGGAAAGCTAACTGAGGACGGAAAGTCAACAATAAAAA
>JAXHTA010000431.1:0-3518 GCA_034190285.1 Thermodesulfobacteriota bacterium
ATCCATCCGGTCTGACTCCCCATTACCCCGTGGTGGGACTTCTGCCAGGCAGTAGAACAGAGGAAATCAGGAATCTTCTCCCCGTAATGGTCAAATCGATCGAAATTCTTCGCCGGCACTATCCTGAGATCCTTTGTCTTCTGCCCGTGGCCTCAACTATCAAGCCCGAATTTATCCAAGCCCATATTGACAGTCCATCACTGGATATAAGGGTGATTAAGGGGGGCATCTATGAGGTATTGAGGGCCTGTGACATTGCATTGGTGGCCTCCGGTACCGTCACCCTGGAGACAGCTATTATGGGGGTTCCCTTGATTATTGTCTACAAAGTCTCTCCTGTCACATACTGGCTGGGCAGGATGGTGATCAAGGTGCCCTATATAGGCCTTGTGAATCTAGTTGCCGGTCAAAAAGTCGCGCCGGAACTGATTCAGGGCCAAGTGGTCCCTGACAGGCTTGCCCATGAGGCCTTGAACATTCTTGAGGATACGGAAGCCACGGAAAAGATGAAAGAAAAACTAAAAGGTATCAGAGAAGACCTTGGAAGGGGAGGGGCCTCGGAGAAGACGGCCAGGATAGCCATGGAAATGATGGAATAACAGCTCATGAAGGCTGTATGCTTTTAATCTTATACACCAGTTTGTGAGTAATGATCAAAAGAACTGAGGCAACAGAATGGCCAGGACTATTTTAATAGTAGATGATGAAGCAAGTATCCTTCAATCCCTGGAAGGCATCCTTTCAGACGAAGGGTTTGATGTGGTTACTGCACTGAGCGGGCCTGCTGCCTTGGAGAAGATCGAGGAATTGATCCCTGATCTGGTCCTTTTGGATATATGGATGCCTGGTATGGATGGGATTGAGACGCTCATTAAGATTAAAGAGTTATATCCAAACCTTCAAGTGGTCATGATCTCGGGCCATGGTAACATTGAAACATCTGTTAAGGCCACGAAGCTGGGCGCATATGACTTCATCGAAAAACCCCTTTCAATTGAGAAACTTCTTCACTCGATCAACAACGCCCTTGACTACTATAGACTCGAAGAAGAGATAGGCCTCTTCAAAGAGAAAGAAAAGGGTAGGTACAAAATAACCGGTAACAGTAAGGCCATTACCGAACTAAAGGAACAGATCAGGATTGTAGCACCTACGAATGCCTGGGTCCTCATTTCCGGGGAGAATGGTACCGGGAAAGAGCTTGTGGCCCATACTATACACAGACTGAGCCAGCGAAACCACAAGCCTATGGTGGAAGTCAACTGTGCGGCAATTCCCGAAGAGCTTATTGAGAGTGAACTGTTCGGGCATGAAAAGGGTGCCTTTACCGGGGCCTCAACCATGAGGAAAGGCAAATTTGACCTGGCCCATGAAGGGACTATTTTCTTGGATGAGATCGGAGATATGAGCCTGAAGGCCCAATCGAAGACCTTAAGGATATTGCAGGAACAGAAGTTTCAGAGGGTTGGGGACACAAGGACCATAAAGGTGGATGTCAGGGTGATAGCAGCTACCAACAAGGACCTAGAGGCTGAAATAGAGAAAGGGACCTTCAGGGAAGATCTCTACTTCCGGCTAAACGTGATCCCAATGAGGGTCCCTCCCTTAAAGGAGCGTGTTGGAGACATCCCAGAACTGGCGGATGAATTTGTACGGGAGTTTTCACTGAGTACTAACACGGAGCAGAAAAAGGTTTCCGAAGAGGCCATTGGCATTTTACAGGAATATGACTGGCCAGGGAATGTGCGGGAGCTCAAGAACCTGGTGGAGAGGCTTATGATCATGACGCCGGAAAAGGTAATTCAGGCCAAAGACGTGCCCGCGCCTTTCAACAGATCTTCAGATATGAGGCAAGGCTTTGAATCAGCTTTGATGTTTGCCTCCTTGAAAGAGGCAAGGAGCGCATTTGAAAAGATCTTCATTGAAACCAAGTTGCAAAAATTCGACGGGAATGTTTCACAGACTGCCGAGGCCATCGGCGTTGAAAGAAGCAGCCTTCACAAGAAGATCAAGGCCTACGGCCTCAATGGATTCAAGCCTCAATGATTATGCGTTGCGGCCATGCCATACATGGAAATGGAAGGGTGCGGAAGGGTACGTTGATTCCAAAACAACTTATTGATATTTTTCTGTATCCGGCAACACATCGGAGGCGGCTAAGCGATTCACCGCTGATGTGGTGATGCCAAGAAACCGAGCTACATCCGCCCCGGAATAGCCCATTTTCCTGACCGCTATCTGACAAAATATCTTCCGGCATTCAACCACATCCCTCTTCCTTATGCCGGAACACAATTCTATCTTTTCTACCCCTTATCCATAACATATTTGGTCAGCCAATATCTCCAGGCCAGATATGTTCGAATTTAAACGCAAAGTCTCCTTTTCGTTTTCCTCGGCATTTCTGATAGCATTCTTTACAAAATCGCTGCTCCCCAATATCCGTTCGTCTGAAAGTATCTTGCTCCCGGCTCTTTTAATCGAAAGAACCTGCGACCATATGAGATCCCCTCCAACCAAATCCGGCCTGGTACCAGCATTAAGCCCTTCCTCAATGAATTGCTCATGTTTTTCTATCGCCCGTTTTCGTCTCTTCCCAACACAGCCGAGTATCGTTTCACAATCTTGCCAGCGGCGATGTATTATACTTATAATAGCTGAATGACCACATCTTTCATATATCCTTAAACCATTCATATCTTTCACTATACCGGCCCTTAAAGGATTCAGGTGGATGTAACGTGTCAATTCTAACAGGTAGGGATCGTCTTCACATAAAATAGACTTATACCTGTTTTAATAAAGATGGCCATATCTTTTATGCGGGCGATTATAGTTAGCAACGTAGCCGGTTAAAAGCTTTCTCATACTATTAGACAGAGAAATCTCTCCGGTTCCGGCCAAAAGATGAAAGTGTGTGTGAATGAGAACCCTGGCATAGCTAATAAGGGCCTCCTTCTCACAAAGATCCTTAAGGAGGCCGAGAAAATTCTCACAATCCTTCTTGCTGCCGAATATCTATAGTCCGTCAATCCCCCTGCCCATTACATGATGCAAGGCACCGGGTGCATCAAGTCTTGGTTGTCTGGCCATGAAGGGAAGGTATCCATATTATGCCCGTTTGTCAAGTTGCTTTAGAACCAACGTCCCCTTTTATGCATAGCTGGAAAACTTAATTTCGGCTTACCCACTTGAAACAGCGAGGAACCTTAAAAAGAAAAGTCTTTTTTCTTTAACCGCAATTCCCTAAATGGCCTTTTCCTTATTTTGGGTGGAGGGCGGGATAAGAATCAGATAAATGGTCCTTCCTTTGGGGGCTGTGGTCTTGCTCGGTCAGCCATGGCACACCGGTCGTTTCGCAATGCAAAAAGCCGCTCCGTTTAGCGGTTCTGATAATGCCGGCATTATCAGACGTGGACTACCGGCATGGCACCTGCAATTAGTAAAAAAGGGTCTGTCCGAGTTTCTCAACCCGTTAACTCAATGTTTTGCTTGGAAAATCACCCAGAGGAGTTATC
>JAXHTA010000432.1:0-3514 GCA_034190285.1 Thermodesulfobacteriota bacterium
GGGTATCAAAATGGAAAATACTTTATTTGAACCCCCTCACCCTATCCCTCTCCCCCTGAAAGGTGGAGAGGGAATTTCGTGGTGACCCTGCAGCGAGCTACAGGGAATTATCAAGTTAAAAGCGGCCCCATATTTGGATTAATGCTTTTGCATATTATGTCCGTGCCTGAATGCCCTGGATGTGGAACAGCATCTAAAAGCGCACCGGGAAGAGAAAATGATGAAGCTTGACAGGCCACTTGTTTTGGCAACTCGTAATGAAGGCAAAGTTGATGAGTTCAGGGGACTATTTTCTGATTTCGATGTCAGAATAATGGGTCTGCAGGATTTCGGGCCGATCCCCCGGGTCGAGGAAGACGGTGAGACTTTTGAGGATAATGCCGTTAAGAAGGCGAGCCTTACAGCGAGGTTCCTCGGACTTCCAGCCTTTGCAGATGATTCTGGTTTGATGGTGAAGGCCCTCGGAGGGATTCCCGGGGTCCATTCCGCCAGATACGCTGGCGAGGATGCTTCCGATGAACTGAACAATCTCAAACTGCTGGAGGCCATGGAAGGCGTGAACGACCGGCAGGCCACATTCGTATGCGTTATAGCTATTGCCGTGCCGATGGGATGGGCGCTCTTATACGAAGGTAGGTGTGAGGGTCTTATCACTCGGGAGCTTATGGGTGATCTGGGTTTTGGATATGATCCCCTCTTCTACTACCCTCCTTTGAAAAAGACCTTCGCGCAGGTATCGATGAAAGAAAAAAACAGCATAAGCCATCGTGGAAAGGCAATGACGGAACTGCGAAATGAATTTGACAAGGTTCTGATCTGGCTCAGACAGAGATTGGCAGAGGAATCCCTTTAGGGCAGATTCTTCCTGGCAGGCGTGCAAACGAATTTCCTAACTTAAAGAAAGTTATCAATTAAATTATTCAACTTATTCTAAATAATAGCATATCATTAATGTGCGACCTTTGCTTGACCGCATCCGATTTCAAAGCGGAGGTCACGATGATATCAAGAGCAGCCGATACTTGTCTTGATAACTAGTGTGTGAACGAAAACCAGGATTTTTCGTCAAGGTCAAGGAAGAGCAAGATTTTAAACGAAGGAATATATTAAATATTTTGAGGATTAAGATTTTGATCTGACGCAGAGATTGGCGAAAAAGACTGTTTTCGTCCGGGCGCTAACTACATGTTGGAAGCTGCAATGATTGCAGTAAGCGTTTGACAAACGAGTTCAAATGCATACTTTGTAATAAGTTAAAATATGCCAGGACTAAGATTGTTCTTTTAATCGACACCTTTGAGAGCTCAAATCCTGATCCTCTGAATATTTCATTCATATTTCAGGGGTACATCAGACACTAAAAAGGGCTGAATTGGCCATAAGGAGGGAGAGATGTTTGAAGTTACAGAAAAAGCAAGTGAAATGATCGCGGAATTCTTGAAGGACAGGGAAGATGCCCCAATCATCCGGATCATGCTTTCTCAGGGGGGGTGATCCGGTCCCTCTCTGGGCATGGCTCTGGATGAGTCACATGATGACGATGCGGTTTTTGATGACAGGGGTCTCACCTATGTAATTCAAAAAGAGTTGTTGGAACAGGTCAAACCGATAAGGGTAGACTATGTCAATTCCCCCATGGGTTCGGGATTTAGCATTGCTTCTAACATGCAGAAGGGGGCCTCATGCGGGGGATCCTGCAGCTGTTAAGGAGAATAGCCTTCTGGGCCACCACTCTCTAAGGAGAGAGTGGTGGTTTTTTCAAAAGGCGCCTAACTGACAGGAAGAGATTTTGATGCGCAAGGCTTCACACGCCGAGGCTACGTCAATCTTGCCGACATTGAGCTTCCGTGCAACTTCCCAGGCTGCAGCGCATTGAATTCGCTCGTTCACCATTGAGGCCCTGATAGCATGTTCCATTTCAGACGTCACGGTTTCTGCCGGTTCAATGATGCACTTCTTCGGGCTATAGCCATAGAGTCCCAGCTGGCATTTGACAATGGTAACCTCAAGATGATCTATGGTGAAACCCACCTCCTCCGGAGGCACTCCTGAATTTTTCGCTATCCCAAAGGCAGCAGCACAAGATATTTTTCCACTTGACGTCTTCTCCCTTACTGCCCCAACGATAGCCTCATTCGCCTTGCGTTCGGCCCGATGCTTCATCGCGTAATGCCCTTTGTCTTCGCGTGCCATGGTATTTCCTCCCAATTATCTCCTTTTGTGTCATAGCCAATTCTGTTATTCTCAAGAAAGTTTACACCTTATTTTAGGTTCATTTCAAGAAGGGATTTAATGAAAATAGAAATTCACGTCCTGCGGGCGTGTTTTTTTTATCTGAGTATAAATCTCCAGACACAAGGAGAACAACCATGATCAAAGAGAATGTGAAAAGTATACTGGAAAAATTGCCTGAGGGCGTAAATGTTGTCGGGGCGGCCAAGACAAGAACGCCCGAAGAGATCATGGAGGGCATCGAGGCGGGTTTAAAGATCATAGGGGAGAATTACGTGCAGGAGGCTGAAGGGGCCTTTCGGATCATAGGCAAGAGGGTGAAGTGGCATATGATAGGACATCTGCAAAGCAATAAGGCCAAGAAAGCAGCCAAGATTTTTGACTTGATCGAGACCGTGGACTCCATCAAACTTGCTCGGGTGATCGATGAGGCCTGTGAAGGGCTGGGAAAGGTCATGGATGTCCTTATCGAGGTCAATAGCGGAGGGGAACCGCAAAAGGCCGGCGTAATGCCAGCAGAAACTATCTCGTTGGTCAAGGACATCTCAGTGCTTAAGAATATCAAAATCATGGGCCTCATGACCATGGGGCCTTTTGCCGGGGACCCAGAGAATTCGCGTCCATATTTTAGGGAGACAAAGAGGCTTTTTGAAGAGCTCAAAGCGATGAACCTCCCCGGAGTGGAGATGAAGTATCTATCCATGGGCATGTCCAATTCTTACAAGGTGGCACTTGAAGAAGGCGCGAATCTGGTAAGGATAGGAACTAAGATATACGGGGAAAGATAGCACTCAAACCTTTAGCCTGGCTCGTTGTGGCTCGCTCGTGGCACAACGATAGCCAGTTTTTCATTAATAAACGGGCAATAGCCTTTATAAGGATGGTACCGGACGTTGAGTTATGTCTACAAAGAGCTGAAGCGCCTTACGGGGAAAGCAATTCACAGTCAAAACATGATCCTTCATGGTGATTATGTGATGGTTGCCGTATCTGGTGGCAAGGATAGCCTAACCCTTCTGTGGCTCCTGCGAGAACGGATAAAGCGGATACCTATTGAATACAGAATAGTAGCCGTGCATGTGGATCCCGGTTTCGGGGCCAAATCGGCAGAGCAGATGAAATTATTTCTTTCGGATCAAGGCTTTGAGTACAGGGTCCTTAGAACCGATATTGGACCTAAAGCCCATGGCCCGGAGAACTCGGAAAACCCTTGCTTTCTTTGCTCGCGTTTAAGAAGAAAGCTACTTTTTGAGTTGGCGGATGAAATGGGCTGTAACCGGAT
>JAXHTA010000433.1:0-3509 GCA_034190285.1 Thermodesulfobacteriota bacterium
TAAAACCGGGATACCCCGTGACATTTTCAAACAGAGGCGCGGGAGACCACAGGTCCTGTACTCGACGTGTAATAGCACCTATCTCAAGGTTCCAGTCCGCCTCCTTTTCCACTCGAAGCAGCTCCCCCGCCTTTTCCAGAGAATCAAGATATTCCCTCAAATCCCTATAAGCCATCTTCTCCATAACCTCCACATTTCAAACGGGGGCATGCCCAGAACCCAACTTTTCAAGAACCCACCCCCAATATTCTTTCTTTGCCCTATTGCTCTTCCTCAACATATTTTTGGACCAAAACTTTCCACTGCCTTGATCTCAGCCAAAAACCCTGGTTTTCGTTCCGACATTAGAAAACCTCATGTGGGTTCGCCAAAATTTCGACGGCATTCCCAGTACTTTTGCAGCGGCCCTTTCAACCGTCTTGGTCAAAATCCATATTCCTTCCAGTTTTTCAAGACCTTGTCTTGAGTGTCTTTAGGCCACAGTTTCTCGAAAGAGGCCACTTCAGGCACCCAATCCGAAGGCCAATCCAGGGGCCAGGTCGCGTCCAGGAGCACCTTGGCGCCGAGATTCTTCACCCTTTCATCGGGTGTTGCCCATGGGATAAGGGGACAGGCCAGCGTCTTAGGCAATACCCAGATATCCCGTTCCGGATGCACCCTGGTGGTCATCGCCCACATGACCTGGGTGGGATCGGTCACGTCCACGTCTTCATCGGCAACCATCACCATGTGCACAAATATCTTCCCCATCCTCGACGCCCAGACGTTGATGCCGAGATCCCTCGGGTATGCATCATAGGGTATGGCCGATGAGATGGCGCAGAAATGCATGGCCCCTTCCGGCGGAATAAAGACCGATTTGACAGGAAGCCCCTTGCCCTGCAATTCGTTCAGGAGTTCTCCACTACCGGTTATGGCCGCAACAGCCCCGTTATCATCAACAGGAACCCCCATGTTCGACATGGTCAGGATCGGGTTATTTCGATGGGTTATGGCCGTGACATGCATCACAGGCCACGATACCGGAATACCTCCCCGATAACCGGTATATTCTCCAAATGGCCCTTCTTGCTTTATCTCAGGACCTTCACCTTCCTTGGGATCTATAGGTTCAATATAACCTTCAAGCACAATCTCGGAACTCGCAGGTACCTCAAGGTCTACAGTCTGGCACTTCACCAGCTCCAGGGGCTCTCCACGCACACCACCTACAACATCCGTCTCGTCAATACCGGCAGGAACCCCGGTCGCAGCTATTATAGGCGTAACCGGTTCCGACCCTATGGAGACCGCGACCTCCGTTCTCTTGTTGTTGGCTATGTTCTTCAAATGATGAATAGTCCACTGCTCAACCGCCGGTATATAAGGAATACCCAGGGTGGTCTTGCCGTGGATCATCTGACGATACATGCCATGGTTCACCCATCCCGTCTCAGGGTCTTTTGTGATCAGGGCATGCCACGTGCATAGATACCGCCCTCCATCCCCTTCATGAATCATAGGGGCCGGAAGCTTATACAGGTCCACATCATCCCCCGTCAAAATATTCTCCTGGCATGGGCCCTTGTCAATCACTACAGGTGAAATAGGATTCCTCCTACCCTCAACATACTTGTCGATGATTTCCTCTGTGCTTGCATCCTTCGACAGACCAAAGGCCAGGGCAATCCTCGCATACCTGTTGCTCCTGCTACTAAGCGACGTCGGAGCACTGAAAATCCTAAAACCGGGATACCCCGTGACATTTTCAAACAGAGGCGCGGGAGACCACAGGTCCTGTACTCGACGTGTAATAGCACCTATCTCAAGGTTCCAGTCCGCCTCCTTTTCCACTCGAAGCAGTTCCCCCGCCTTTTCCAGAGAATCAAGATATTCCCTCAAATCCTTATAAGCCATCTTTTCCATTACCTCCACATTTCAAACGGGGGCACGCCTGGGACAGGATTATCAGAAACCCATGCCATCTTTTCTTTCCTACGAGCTTCACCTAGAGGTCTCCAACAATTTCTTAAGGGTGACGTCTTCAGGCTTGGTTTTCCATACATTGAGCTTAGAGGTCATCCACATCTGGGTCACATGGTCGGCCTGGAGGTCCCAACAATATGCTCCCCAATCGGAGGCCCATGGTTCGCCATCAAGAATGTAATGATAACCTTTTGGGGCTACATATAACTTCCATAACTTCATCTGACGATCGTACCGCTCAGCAAGAGAAATCTGAGCACAACTGGGCCAGTATGGCCATGCATGAATGTAGAGCGTCTGCCTGCCATATATATGCTTGATTTTGGGTGTCGCTTCAACCACGTGCATGGGCCATATACACCATCCCATCCTGGGACATTTTTGGCCTGCATCGAATTTCAGTTTCTTATTAAGTTCACCCGTATTCTCATCCAAGATCGGGAAAGGAGATTTGGGTTCAATTAACAGCACGTACTTAGTCTCTATTAACCTATAGCTCCAGTCAGAATAAGGCTCCTGGAGGCCTTGGCCGTCTCCATGGGTCACGTCTGATCCCACGATGTTATCCTGCCAGGTAGTAGCACTTGCCCGGATGGTCCTCTTGAAGGCAGGGAGATATGCAAAGCCGGTGTCGTAATCCTTCGCATCGTCATAGTATCTTACGACATACTGACCCAACCCCTTGATCTCCAATGGATAGAGCATTACGAAGCACCTCTTGTACATGATCCCCTCCTGACCAGGTGCCACCCCAACAGGAGGTATGTCTAATCTGCACGAACCGTATACAAAAGTACTATCTAACTTCACCGATTTGTAATTTCTCCCTCTGGAATCTATGAACCTCATCATATTCGGGTAATTTCTGAGGTCATCCCACACGTGTCCAAATTTTGGATTCGCCATAACCTCTAAACCGCTCTTTGGTTCAGGAAAGGGAAGGCCTCCCGGCCACGGTACGCCCATCTTCTCGTAGTAGACCGTCCCGTTTTCATCGATGACTGCCTTGCCCTTGTTCATTTTCGTGGCCTCCGTGAAGAACCGGGGGTGGAGCTGATCAGGAGGCAGTTGCTTCCCCATCCTCAGTACCATACCCATGTTTACGGCCTCATAGACAGCAGGACCCAGATACTCTTTCACCAGATCCACATTATCCTTATTGATCAAATCACCTATCTTGACCTTACCACCCGTCAGATCTTCAATAGTAGGCAGTGCAGCCCTTCCCTTCATTACATGCTCCACAGAGGGTATTTCACCCGCATTCAGATTTTCATGACAAGGAATAAGCAGAAGAAGGGTAACCAGCACCATCAGCAAACTGTAGCATTTTCTTATCCCTGGAACCTTCATGAAACATACCTCCTTATTCTAATTAGAACTGAAATGTAATTCTCCCGAATACCTCACTGGCATAGTCCAAAGAACCGAATGTGCCCGACCTCTTCTCAGAGCCGCCCAGTATCACCCCATATACATCAAAATACCAGTAATCTCCATGTCGGTACTTGATACCAGGGGTTATGTAATGACAACCATCTAAA
>JAXHTA010000434.1:0-3497 GCA_034190285.1 Thermodesulfobacteriota bacterium
ATAACAATATTCTCAGGTCTGATGGCTACATATCCATGGGAGTTTTGCACATTCCTCCCCAATTCCAATTTCAGATTCTTGAGTAATGCCTTAGTCCCATTGAATTTAACGGGAAAGACATTTTTCATTCCCACGAAATCGGCCACAAAGGGTGAGACAGGCTTTTCAAAAATCTCTTTCATCTCGCCTATCTGCTCTATTCTCCCATTGTTCATCACCGCGGCCCTCCCTGCCAATGAGAGCGCCTCGGCAAAATCATGAGTTACCATCAGGAACGTGACATTTGAGGATTGATGAATCCTTTTGAGAGCATGTCTCACTTCCTCTCGGAACCCGGGATCCAAGGCGGAGAGGGGCTCGTCAAGGAGAACCACATCAGGATCAATCATCAAGGCCCTGGCCACGGCGATCCGTTGTTTTTCGCCACCGCTTAAGTTTGGCGGAAACCGATGTTTCAGATGGGAAAGATCTAATACATCCATCAATTGAGTTAGCCTATCTTGTACCAGGCCTTTATCGATTTTGTGAAACCGCACTCCATAGGTAATATTGTCTATGACCTTAAGATGAGGGAAGAGCGCATAGTCTTGATATACAATGCTAATTCCGCGCTTCTCTGGAGGTAATCCAGCGATCTCCCTTTCACCAACATATATTGTGCCCCTTTTTATGGGCACTAGACCGGCTATAGCTTCCAAAAGAACGGTCTTGCCTGCACCGGTCGGACCCATGAGGATGAAGAATTCGTTCTCCACTATATCGATGTTGATATCCTTCAGCTGAAACTCCTGCAAATCTATATTCAGTTCTCTGATTGTGATCATGCCTTTTCAACCCTATGGAGTGTCATGAAACGAAGGAGGAGAAACAGGATGAGGGAAATAGAAACCAGCCAGACTGCAACTGGCTGGGAGTATTTTAGCCCGTAGGCCTCGAAACGCTCGTAGATCAGCACCGGAGCGATCATGGGATGGTAGGCGACGATTACCACCGCTCCGAACTCGCTGATAGCCCGGGCACAGCACATGATAATACCGATAAGCATACTCCGCCATGCGAGGGGGAAAGTAATGAGGAATAGGGTGCTAAACATAGAGGCCCCGAGGCTCCGGGATACCTTCTCCAGTCGAGGAGAAATGGCCTCAAAACCTGCCTTGGTGGCGTTTAGGTAGAATGGGAGTCCCACAAAGGTCAACACGGTCACGATTCCGGTCACGCTCCCCATTATCCTTACTCCTAGGTCAGTCAACATTTGGCCGAACCAGTGATTTTTTCCTGCCACGCTCAGGATTGCAATGCCCACTACGGGATGGGGAATTGCAATGGGTAGATCAATGATACCCTCAACAAGTCGCTTTCCCTTAAACTCACTCCTTGCCAGCAGATACGCAAGGGGTGTCCCAAAAAGAAACGAAATCAAAGCGGCCAATCCGGACGTATAAATACTCAGCCAGATTGACCGCATCACGTCTTTATCCCTTAAAGTCTCACCAAACATCCCCAATGAGGGGGAGGACATCAGCTGAAGGAGAGGCAGGATTATAAAGGCCATGATTACAATACCGCATGAGATGGAAACCCAAAAAACCGGCTCACGTTTCTTCATGGCTCATCCTTTCTATTCAGTCCTTAACCTCCACCAGGCGCTGAAGTGTTTTTGGTAGTGAGAATTTCATTATCTCAGTTGGAACCCGGCAGGGGATAAAGGGAGGTTGTCCCATCTCCTGCAAGACCTTCAGCCCGCCTTCAGGGTCAAGCATATACTCCAGAAAGGCGATTGCCGCCGCAGCGTTAGGGGCATCCTTCAGGAGCGTAATTCCGTAGGTGCAGGATTTCCCCTTTTTATCAAGAAATGTTCCCGGTTTTTTTCCCGTTACCTTTACAACAGCCTTCTTGTAGAAACTATCATGTTTATAGTTACCTAAATTGATCCGGTCAGGGAGTTCCAAGAATTTGAGTTCGTGCTGAACCGCGACTGATCGATACTCCCATGCATAGTCCATATTTCCTGTCTGAAGCAGAGATACGAGTTCCACAGACTTGGGGCGAATATTTTCCATGGGGCGGTTCGCAATCAATTTCTCAAAGAGCCCCGGCTTTTCGTAGTGTTCCTCTGCCAGTTGCAGGACCATCACTGAGCGATACCCACAGGGATCGATGTTGGGATCAGAATGCCCCCAGACAACGCCCTTTCTCAAAAGAATTTCATACCAGTTTTGGGCGTCTATTTCCTTGGCAAATTTACTTCTATTTGTATAACAAAGTACCAGTCTATTTGTGGCAAACCTTATGTTCCAGTCAGCATATACGGGAATGAGCAACTGATCGATGACAGTGTAATCAGCTGATGCCATGATATCACATGGTTTTTCAAGGTCCGTAATTTTTCGGGCGCATTTTCGACTTCCGGCCGCCTCCCGAAGCACATCCACCCCGGGGTATCTGGCCTCGAACTCCTTTTCCATCCGGTCGAGGGGTATAGTAAGACTTCCAGCATTGAAGATGATCACCTTGCCCGATACATCTGCCTTCGACCATTGTTTGGCATATTCTGCATCGTTGTAGAGCGCCGTGCCGTATTCTTTAACCCCGAATTGCCGGTAAATATTCTGACCCTGTTCCGATTTCAGAAATTTCACAAATTCAACAGCAAGATCATACTTCTCAGCGGGGCAATTGCCCGGCGCAGGCGCGAGCGCATGATACACATTCACCAAAATCGGATCTCCTCTAAACAGGATCTCAAGGTTTTTTATCTTTTGCCTTTTAACATAATAGGTGCTTGAATCGGTCATAAAATAACCGGACTCTCCATCGGCCTTCATAAGAGTAGGCCCCATAAAGTCATGCGTTACAACGTACCAATTCCCAGCAGGATGAATCCCCGAAAGCCCCCAGATTTTCAGCTCCTTTTTGTGGGTCCCTGAGTTATCCCCGCGGGAGAAGAACTTGCTCCGCGCCTCTGCAATTTTGGCGAAGGCTTCTTGGGCGCTCCTCGCCTTTGCGATTCCTGCCGGGTCATCCTTTGGCCCCACGATATAGAACTCATTACTGCCAAGCAGCGTCCTCATGGTCGCCCAGCCATCACCTACCGCCTTTTTTTCTGCGGCCGGCGCATGTACCATTACCAGGTCGGCCTGGCCTGCTTTCAGGGCCTTTAAAGATGCACCGCTCCCACTCTTAATCCAGTTGATCCTGCATTGTTCTTTCTGACAAAAGGGTTCAGCCAGGGCCTCTAACAGGCCTAAAACACCTGGACTACCCGTGGCAACAGTGATCCAAGGGCCGGCCGTGCCATAAGTGGCGTTGTATTTCTGCTTGGCTAATCCCTCCCGGGGAAAGATCAGCAAGCTTACAATGAAGAGCGCCGGAATTATTGTGACTATAGAAACCCATCTCCTTCTAAGCATTTTCATATCCTCCCTATACCAAGATTCGCGCTAGTATTTTTAAACGGGGAATCTTAATTATTAATGGCCACGTGGGCCGTCACCTTA
>JAXHTA010000435.1:0-3489 GCA_034190285.1 Thermodesulfobacteriota bacterium
ACAAATAGCTTATATTATCATATGCTTTCATCAAATACTATGGTGGAGGTAAAATATGATGACAGAAGACTGGCCAGTATTGCTATCCTTTTTTCCAGATGTCATGGTCGTAATGAATATGTAATCACAGCACCGGCATGAAAATGCTGAATTTTCTTCGTTGGCTATTCTTCCAAAAATTGAATTTTAAAAAATCTTCTTCAATTTTCTTGGCGTAAGCAAAATATTTTCTTTCCATAAAAATCCTGCTCATCAATAGTTAGCCCCATCAGGAGGTAAGCTGTGGATGAAAAGGATAAAAAAAAGAAAGTGTCGTCATTGCAAACGGTTATTTCTGCCGGACTATCGAAATAAAGCCAGGCAATTTTATTGTTCAAAGGAACCATGCCGGAAAGCAAGCAAACAAGCCAGTCAGAAAAAGTGGGTGTGCAAACCGGAAAACAAAAATTATTTTAAAGGTCCGGATCATGTTGCGCGGGTTCGGGAATGGAGAAAGAAAAACCCCGGGTACTGGAAACGGCCCACGCCTGAAACTGCGCTACAAGATCCCTTAAACTTACAACCTCTTGAAAACAAAAACAATATCGGTCAAATACATGCCCATGCGTTACAAGATCTCTTAATGGCACAACCTCCTGTTATCATAGGGTTAATCTCTAACCTTATCGGATCTCCGTTACAAGATGACATCGCACAAACCCTCCTTGCCATGCAACAATCCGGGCAGGATATTTTATGTCTGCAACCCAAAACACAAGGAGGTCAAATTGATTGTAAAATCCCCGATTTTAAAACAACGTATTCGCAAGATCCCTAAAAGCTTCAGCTGGGTCGATCACCGACTGGTTAGAGACCGGCATATTGAAAACTGCAGCCACGATCAGGGAGCCTTATATTTGTTCCTGGTCTGCGTAGCAGATGATAAGGGTCTGAGTTATTATGGTGACCAATCTCTTATGGCAAAGCTTGGTATGGATCAGATTACTTTGGACAAGGCACGGTCTGGTTTGATTAAAAACAGCCTGATTGCCTGGCAGCAACCCATCTACCAGGTGTTGTCTCTTGAACCGGTTCAAAACACTCATCGTACAGGCTCCATGATGAGCCTCAAAGATATTCTGGGAGGCGACAAATGATCGATTATGAAACTTACGTCCGGATCAGGAACTATTTTACCCGGGACGGATTAAATTATGGCCAGATCGCCGATGAGCTTGGACTGGACTGCCGGACGGTAGCCAAGTGGGCCAATGAAGAAAGATATTTGCCCCGGAAGTCAGTCAGGAAAGCCGGCAAACTGGACCCATTTAAAAATGATATCATACGCATGCTTGAAAAGCACACCTACACGGGAAGACAGATTTTTCAACGCGTTCAGGAAAGCGGTTTCACCGGTGGAATTACCATTGTGACCGATTATGTCCGTAAAATCCGGCCGCCCAGGGTAAAGCCTTATTTAAAACTGTTCTTTGCTCCGGGCGAATGCGCCCAGGTGGACTGGGGCAGCTTCGGTAGTGTGCGTTCAGGATCAACAAACCGGAGACTGAGTTTTTTTGTCATGGTATTGTGCCACAGCAGGATGATGTATGTTGAGTTTACCGTATCCCAGACCATGGAACATTTTTTAGGATGCCATCAGAACGCCTTGAACTTCTTTGGCCTGGTTCCCCAAAAAATGATGGTGGATAATCTTAAATCCGCCGTGTTGAAAAGAACGGTTGGTAAAGAGCCGGTATTCAATCCCAGGTACATGGACTTTGCCCGGCATTATGGATTTAAAATTGTTCCCTGCAATGTGGGCAAAGGCAATGAAAAAGGAATCGTCGAAAACGCCGTTGGATATGTGAAAAAGAACCTGCTCAACGGGCTTGATATCTCTGATTTTAAGATTATGAAACCCCTTGTCCGGCATTGGTTGGATACCATAGCCAATGTCAGGAAACATGGCGAAACCGGCAGAAAGCCGTTGAGCATGTTTGCAGAAGAAAAGTCCCATCTTCAGCCACTTCCGGTTGAGCCATACGATGTCGGTGTGGTCAGACGGGTTCGGGCATCCAGACAGTTCCGGGTGACTATAGACACCAACCGGTATAGTGTGCCGGCACAACTGGCCGGTGTCGGACTGACGGCCAAACTGTATCCGGACCGCTTATGTTTTTACCATGAAAACAAACTGGTAGCCCGCCATGTCAGAAGTTATGATCGCCGACAGGACTATGAGCACCCGGATCATCCAAAGGTACTTTTAGCGCAAAGAAAAAAAGCAAAAGATCAGAAGATATTCATGCGTTTTTTGAGTTTGTCCGACAAGGCCCAGGAGTATTACCGGCAGATGGAACAGCGCAGGATGAATCCGTTCCACCATATCCGACAGATCGTGGCTCTGTCAGAAATTTATCCGGTGCAGCAGGTAACCCGCGCCATTGAAGATGCTTTCCATTTTAAAGCCTTTTCCTGCGATTATATAGCCAATCTTTTGGAACAGCGTTCCCGTAATCAGCTTGAGGAACCGGGAGCGCTTCACCTGACCCGCAGCAGCGATCTTCTGGATTTGACCCTCGATAAACCGGATTTGTCAATTTACGATATAGGGGGTGAAAAATGAAAATCGCTGATCATATGGTTTACCTGAAACTTCCTTTTATCCGTGAAAACTATGAAGCCATAGCAAAAACCGCCGCCCGTAAACAATGGGATCATATCCGGTATTTATCGGAACTGGTCGAACATGAAGCCAACTTACGTCGTGACAAGTGCATCCATCGCCGGATTAAAATGGCGAGGTTCCCGGTTATCAAAACCATGGATCAGTTTGACTGGTCATGGCCTAAAAAAATCAATCAGGCCCAGGTGAAAAATTTGTTCCGTCTTAAATGTATCGAGGAGAAAAGCAACATTGTATTTATCGGTTCAGTGGGTGTGGGCAAAACCCACATTGCAACAGCCCTGGGCTATCAGGCCTGCCTGAAAAACAACACGGTATTATTTACATCAGCCATTGATGCGGTGAATAACCTGATTGCGGCCCAGCATGCAGGACAGTTGAAACAGGAACTGAAAAAATACCATAAGCCTTCGCTTTTGATCATGGATGAGTTGGGGTATTTACCCATCGATAAAAAAGGCGCTGATCTTTTATTCCAGATTATCAGTGAGCGTTATGAGCGTGGTTCCATAATTATCACCACCAATCGAGTGTTCAAACAATGGCCGGAAATTTTTAATAACGATAGTACCTTGACATCGGCCTTGCTGGATCGTTTGCTGCACCATACGGAAGCGGTTTTGATTGAGGGTGAAAGCTACAGGATGAGAAAAGTAAAGGAATAATCGCCAAAAGGTCGGTCGCCTGAAATGCGTGATCGGCCTTTTATTCTACCAAACATTTTTAAACCGGTTACCTGATGGCATTTTCAGACCGGTGCCAACAAAACCGAAACTCACAGAATTCAAGTAAACCACCTTCTTCTGATCCGCCATTTAAAAAAC
>JAXHTA010000436.1:0-3482 GCA_034190285.1 Thermodesulfobacteriota bacterium
ATCCATGTCCGATAGCTTAATTTGACTCAACTCGGAACGACGGATTGCCGTATCATAAAGCACTTCCAGGATCACCCGATTTCGGTAACCGGTGTTCGTGCGCATGTCCGGGGCATGGAGCAGTTTTTTCATCTCATCCACGCTTAAGATCACCTTGGGCAGGCGTTTGGCCTTTTTCGGCAATGAGATCTTTTCACCCGGATCATGCAGCAAATACTCTCGTTCCTTTAAAAACCGGGTAAATCCCTTGACACTGCTTAAGAGTTTGGCCTGACTCTCCAGAGCAAGAAGCTTTCCAGTCGATGTCAGACAAAAAGCAAGGTCCTGTTGATAATCCAAAAGCACATCATAAGTGAGGTCTTCCAAAAGATGGATCTGTTCTGCTTCCAGAAACAATAAAAACTTCTTTAGCCGGGATTTGGTTCCGATTAGAGTGTGTTCGGATCGGCCAAGGGCTTTGAGATGTTTCAGATAGAGCGGGACGCCATCCTTTATCTTCATGTTTTCTTCCGGCCTCTGTCTTCTGCCTTCTGACCTCTGGTATTCGGATGCGTCTTTTCATGCATTCTCTTCACATCCACCGGCCTGATCCTGGTGTAGATTTGGGTGGTTTTCAGATGCTTGTGACCTAACAGCTTCTGCACATAACGGATATCGGCCCCATTCTGCACCATATGCGTGGCGCAGCTCCTTCTCAGGGCATGGGGAGACACGGGTCTTTTTATGCCCGCTTCCAGGCGGTATTTTCTGACAAAGGCCTGCACGCTTTGTCTTTTAAGGGCAAGACCGGAATTGTTTAAAAATATCCGTCGTTCCCTGGGATTCTTCTTTGCATACCTGGGCCGGATCTTTTCCAGATATTCTTTGAGATATTTGACAGCATTCTTTCCTAAAGGCGCCACCCTCTGTCTTTTTCCCTTGGCTTTTCGGATGTAGAGGACTTTGTCTTTTAAATCCGCGTGATAAACTTCGAGATTTAACAACTCATCCAGCCGGATGCCGGTGGAGTAAAGGACTTCCATAATGGCCCTGTCTCTGATCTGGATCCGCATGGACAGGTTGGGGGCGGCCAGAAGCCTTTTTACTTCATCAACGGTCAGCACATAGGCCAGCTTTCGGCTGGTTCTGCATGTCTCCACAATGCCTTCCGTGGGATTGATCAAGAGCTTATGGGATTCGGTCAGATACTCGAACAGACGCTTTACAGGCCTTATCTTCAGGGCCTTGCTTTCCATGGCAATAGGTTCCGACATGACCTTTTCCTGGTAATCGAGGATCACCTGGCGGCTCGCCTTCCTTAGATCGGTCAGGTCCAGATCAAGGAGGTAGGTCTTGAAAAGGTCCAGATAGTTTCTGTACCCCTCAATAGTAGATGCCGCATAGCCTTTGGATTTGAGGTGATTCTTAAACTCCGCTATCACTACGACAACGTCCATGTTTCACCTTCGGTGAGCGGTCAGCAATTAGCCTTTAGCTCTTAGTTCTCCTGTAAAATCAGAAATTTATTACAACTTTAGGCACTTCAAACTTTAGGCGCTTCCCTTACCCTCCCCCTCTCTTTCTCCCCCCTCCACCACCACGTAGTTGCCTTTTTTCTTTAATTGCAGTCACATAACCCCACTTTCACTAACCTCGTAGTACCCTCGTAGTTGCTTTTTCTCCCTCGTAGTTGAACAGATCACCCTCGTAGTCACTTACTTTGACTTAATCTCTTTGCCCTCCTTTTTGATGAGTTTCCTTATTTCTTCTACAGGCGTGAGATTCAGATAGCACTTATCGCTTTCCTCCCCCTGTCCATGGTAATGGAGGGCATAGGCGTATTCCTTTCCCCTGGCCCCGATGTGGACATAGAGGTATTCAAGGTCTTCAAGCTGCCTGATGTGTGTCCTTATCTGCCAGTCGGTCCAGCCGGTATATTCCCTGATCATGCGGCGGGTAAAATAGACCTCGTCAAGGGGGATGTCCTGCTTTTCCGCTATCTCCTTGACCATGTTGTATATGGCTGACAGCAATGTCCTTGAGGGTTTTGCCAGCTCATCCAGGCTCTGGCCTAATACCTCGTTGGCTAGCTTATTGGCCTTGTCGATATCAGCAAGAGTGGCCTCGATATATTCAAGGCTGTCTGCTGTCAGCGGTCGGCTGTCTGCTTTTTGCCCTTCGCTTTCTGTGCTCAGCACTATGCTTTTCTTTACCCTCTGGTACTGGTATAGGAAGGCAATGGCACGGATAAGCCCTAAGTATTTCTTGTGATCTCTCCTGGTCCTCAAGGACTGGTTTGGATATGAGAGGTGTTTGCTGAAGGGGTTGGCGACGGCCAGGGGCCTTAAAAGTCTTTGTGCGGTGTGGTGCTTTTTGATGATTTTCTCAGACTGTTTCTTATTGATAAGACCCTCCAGGGTTTCAGCCTCCCTTTGCATCCGGTGTATGGCCTCGGTCATCTGAGATGATTCATCTATGGTGAGAAAAAGGAAACGGCTTGCCGTTTCACCCTCAAGCTCTGCGGCCGTGGTGGTGATCATCACGGCAACCGGCCCTTTGACCGTGTATTCCTCTGTCCGCATCTTGCCTGTTCCAGGGTCTTTGCCCGTGGCCGCAACCGTGATCTTTTTGGATGACTGGATATTGCGGATGGAATAGGCCGCCCCTCCCATGCCTTCTTCTTCCTCGATGGCAAGGATCTTGTGAACCAGGGAGTCTTCATCCTTGTAGAAAAGGGCCTGGTCGGTGATCCGGGTGTATTTGACATAATCTTCATCCGGCACAAGGGAGAGGATAGCGTCCTGGAGCGTTGATTTGCCGGCAGCGCTTCGTGACTGGATAAGCACGGACAGGGGTTCATCAAGCTTTCTGGAGACAGCGGACAGATACCCGGTGAGCTTGTTTGTCTCTTCGCCGGTGACGCCCAGGGTCTCCATGTCGGCCAGGATCTCAGAGAAAATATCCGGGTTCTTCAGGAACCGGAGGGCCTCGGCCTTCTCAACCTTCGTCATTTCCTGTCTGGCAGGCGTTTTCTCCTTTGGCCTGTATTCTTCCACCAGGTTGAGGATTTTTCCTAAGTCCTCCCTGATTAGCTCCTCAGAGGCACCAAAGAGATCGGCGCATAACTTTGAGAACCAGACACGGGAGCGGGAGGAATAAAGGTCTATGGTGGACAGCTCAAAGGGGAGATTCCCCTCTATCTCTTTTGATGCCTTTACCGCTACCTTAAGCTGTGTGTCTCCCCTCTGGATGCCCTTGATCTCGTATTGACGAACCCCATACCCCACCATGAAGCCGTGTTCCGTCTCTTTGTAGAGGCTTTGTTTCCGCTTGCTGACCTTGCCTGATTGCTCTAAGGACTCAGGGTTGGCCTTTTTTAGCAGTTCCTCAAACTCCTCCGGGGTATGTCGCTTGAAAAAGACGTTCACGTCCTTGTCAGGCAGGGTGACAATATACGGTGTTATATCTTTTTCCTTTAACCGCAAGGCCACTGCCTCGGCTCC
>JAXHTA010000437.1:0-3481 GCA_034190285.1 Thermodesulfobacteriota bacterium
CCATCTCATGCCTCCTCTCAAGAACCACTACCTTCAATCCTGCCTTCGCAAGATATGCAGCACTAAGAAGACCGTTCGGACCTCCCCCTATTACAACTATATCGTATGCCCTATCCATTATCAGCCTCCTTTCCCAGCACGTGCCCTTCCCGGATAGTCTTTTGAATCATACCCGCCCAGTCTTTTTCGGGCGGCATTGTGAGACCGTTTATACCGGCTATAACCTTATAGACCCACCGGCCCTGAGTAGACATGGCACCACCAAAGGGGTGCCACGCAGCGGAACATGGATATAGGTTCTTAATGGGGAAATTGGTAAGGTCAGATAACTCTGCTATGGGCCTGAACCTGCCAAGCTGCGGGCCATCCATATCTATCACACACCAGTTGCCCTGGGGCCCAAAATTGGGCGCGTGCTTTGCAGTATAGTAGGGCGTGATCGGGTTGTGTCCTATAACATTGTCCCAGGTGACGTTTGGAGAGTATCGTTCCCAGAACTTAATGATCTCATCGGCATGCCTCTGTTCTATCTCCTTCCACTCCGCTTCAGAGTACCTCGTAGCAGGCTGAACAAACTGTTCGGTAAGGATCGTGGCAGCCCCTCCTGGCGGTGCGAAATAGTCATGGGCGAACATTGACCAGTTGCCAACACAGAGGTTGAAATCATCGGGATCCGGCCACTGACCGGCCATGCGCATGTGGACCTCCTTTTCCATTACTTCAACCCCCTTCCTTGAGAGGTTGAGCCAGTGAGACTCCCTCACATCAGGATCAAAGGATTCGGACTTGTATACCGGCTGCTCCCTAAGCGCCCAAGTGTACCAGGAGATGGCGATAAAATTCCTTTCTATATTGTTCACCTTCCTCGCTATGTCATCGGGCCATTGCTCAGGGTCGGTCAGATCGCAAACCAGGTCTATGGGGTTTGCTCCACTCACCACCCCCAATCTTGCTCCTACCTCGGTGCCGTCCGCAAGCCTCACACCCGTTGCTCTTCCATTCTCAATAATGATCTTTTCAACCGGCGCCCGGTGGAATATCTCCCCGCCGTTTTCATAAATCACCCTCTGGGAGGCATGGGCACACTGGTGGGTACCGCCCTTTATCACCATACTCTCCATAAAAGTGAACATCAAGAACAGGCCTGCCAGGGCGGATCCATAAGCTGTTGGGTTAATTCCTGCTGATTGGGCTGGTCTCGACCCCCAGGATTGTAGCTCCACACTCTCGAAAAGCTCCAGCGCGAGCTGCACCGTACTCATAGGGAGCCAATTGGGCTTTATACCCGCGTCTGGATTCATGACAAGCCTCTCAAGGGCATCGGGTTTCCCGAAAGGCTGGGGCGGTTCGAACATCCATTCAAGAAGGGCCGGGAAATAGATATCTTGATACGTCTCCTCCAGCTTAAGGAAAGTCTCCGCATCCCTCTCGGAGAATCGCTTCATAAGATTGTAGGTCTTGTCCCTGTAATCCTCCACCCAAATCGTATAGGGGCCCACCCATGAGTCATCCTCCCTGAAGACGGTCACTTGTCCCACCTTCGGCTTGGCAAACTTCATCCCATATTCCACCCACTCCGGAAAATCCAGCATGGTCGAGCCGTGGTGGCAAAGATGGCAGTGGATATGAGAACAATGGTTGGCCACAAAACCAGGGGCGGGACTCTCGTCTGAACACCATCCTCCACCCGCCTCATGTCTTGTCTCAAACATACCCACCTTCAAGCCGCCGTACTTGCTGGCATACATCGCGTTTATCAGACATTTGCTTCCAGCACCCACATAAACCAGGTCAAAAACCTTGTCAGCCATTAGGGACCTCCTTTCTACGCTCCTTACATGTTATTCATCTCAAAGAACTGAAATCCATCCCCGATCTCCGCAAATGTTTTCTTGTGCCCTCCGCCCAATGCCGTCAATTGAGATACCAAAGGGCCAAAATCACCTCCCACGTGACCATATCCTTACCAGGCGTCTATGGCTACACCGCGCTCAGCCCCGGGAAAATGCGTCACTCTCTCTGGGAAATATTTTTTGTAGGCCTCCTGTAATTCCTTTGAAGGATAGAGTTCCTCTATAGGCATCAGTTTTTTCGGAGGAAGAACAGCCATATACGGTATATTGACCGTGGGGATGCTCCTCTTGAGTTCTCTGAGAGTGAACCACGCCTCAGGATTCTCATAGCCCTGGTTTGTTTGTGGGGCATTATAAAGGCTGAAACCCCTTTCCTCGAAATTTAGGTCCTCGGCAAACATGTTCCACCCATGTGTGACCTTCCCATCATAACTCGACCTCCTGTTATACTGCCATGTATGGGTGGAAAACATCTTGCCTTTGGCGTCGTACATTTCCTCAATTATGGGTCCATACCCCCATTCCTTGTCCGCCAACCATATGCGAGTCTTATAATAGTCACAATACCCGCCTTTCACCGATTCCGCCCTTATCACCCAACACTCCCTGGGTTGACAGATATTCTGATAAAAGCGATTGGATTCACGGGTCAGGGGGCCATATTTCTCTAAAACGGCGAGGGCATCAAGGTAATCCAAAGGGTAAATCGCATTGGCCTTCGTCTCACCAATGATCTGTCGAGTCTCATCGGTAATCCTTCTCAAAAAGCCTTCAGAAAAAGTCTTATAACTGCCGGCAACTGCGTCATCACCGTTGGAAGGCGTAAGCCTTCTCACCTTCCTCAGAGAGGGAAACCAGACCCAGGTGTCCTGATCTTTACTCTTGTCGTTATAACTGTGAATCAGTATGCCGGTACCCCGTATATCTGGTGGATATACCCAGTGGATCAGCAACTTCCAGTCAATCCCTTGCTTCTTATGCTCTGGGAATGCAGGATCGAGATATTCCTTAGGCATTGGGGGGTTCTTTTCCGCCCTCCACCCGATTATCTTCCTCAGCCCTGCGGCCCGTTCTATGGTGAGGAATACCAGCATCCTCATCTGGGTCCCATCCCAGTGCTTTGCCTGATAGGCCTTCTGGGCCATTTCAAGGCCTGTCGTCCCAAAACGCGCCTTTTCTTCCGCCGGGGTCAGCCTCAAATTCACCGTAGGCCACCTCTTCTCGAGAACAAAATTATCTTTATTGCTTTCGAATTCCTTTATCTTCTCCCAACCAGCTTCCCTTTCCGCCATGTCTTCGCGGAAAAGCTTATAATTAAAGCAATCTTCAAACCCAAAACACCATGCACTTAAAAAGAACGACAATACCAAAAACAAAAGACAACAAAATCCTGTTTTCATGTTATGCCCCCCCCCTTCGTAGCAAAGCCTGAGTTGTTCTAGGATCGGTGAAAACTGTCGAGAAAGTGCACCTCCTTAATATATCATGTCTGTCCGCTCAGGAAATATTAATACCATATTCCTTCCATCTTTCCCTCATCTTCTTCTCATCATCAGGATGTATGATTGTGCAGAGGGGTGGAAATCTTTCACCTCCATATTGTTCCTGGGAGCTGGAGCCCCAGGAAC
>JAXHTA010000438.1:0-3449 GCA_034190285.1 Thermodesulfobacteriota bacterium
TTCTTATAAACAGGCCCAAAAACTGATCCTGGCAAATGGGACACCGCTTATACCGGGCAAGGCTACGGGGCCTCTAATCGGGGGCAATCTGAGCCTGATTTGCCATCTCTTGGGCACCCCATTCCTGCCTTCTCTTTTTGGCTGTGTCCTTTTTATCGAAGAAAGGGGAGAACCCCTTTATCGGCTGGACAGGATGTTGACCCATTTGGCATTGAGCGGTGAATTAAGAGGGATTTCCGGGCTCATTGCCGGGAGTTTTGAAGGTTGCGGCGATATGTCTGCCATCAGTCGATTACTGTTAGATATCTTCTCTGGGTTCGATATCCCTCTCGCAATAGGACTTCCAGTAGGACATGGTCCAAGAAATCTGGCCCTTCCTCTCGGTCTGACGGCAGAGTTGGATACCGAACTCATGACCCTCTCCATGATTGAACAGTGTGTCAACCGTCCATCCAGAAAGGATTGCTAAATGTTATCCTCAACCCATAGCACACGATTTGTCTTATGTCAGGCCAAAACAATCTTGACGCTTTAGAGAACTGTTTTAGAGAAGGCATCAGCCCCGTAAGCGTTGTTGGGCTTTCCGGTTCTTCACGGTCCTACTTCCTTGCCCAGTTTCTGGCCGATCTAAAAAGGCCATGTTTAATTATCCTTTCCGACAAGAAAGAGGCGGAAACGCTTTACAAAGAACTCCTTTTTTTCATGTCTGGCTCATGGACGCAAACGGGCGGTGGAAACTCAAGGCTGTTTGACTTCCCTCCCTACGACATATCTCCCCTGGCAGGGCTGAGTCCCCACCCGGAAGTGGTCACCAGACGCCTTCAGGCCCTGTATGCTCTGATGTCCAATCAAGACCCGGTCGTTGTTACCTCTCTTGAAGCCCTTCTCTTCAGGATATTACCCAAGGAGGCCCTGGTAAGGTCCCTTGAGTACCTGGAGGTAGAAGAGGAGGTGGACAGAACTCACTTGCTTCAGAGACTTGAGATCAATGGTTACCAGCGCGTATCCCTAGTGGAAGAAATGGGGGATTATTCTGTGCGAGGTAGTGTGATTGATATATATTCACCTCTTTATCAACTGCCCTCTCGTCTCGAGTTCTGGGGTGACCGTCTCGAATCCATCCGTCAATTTGATCCACTTAGTCAGAGGTCTCAAGACCATTATAGGGAAATAGTCCTTCTCCCCGCCGTCGAGATCATCATGGAAAAAGACAACGTGAACAGGGCCAGATCCATGGGCAGGCTGCCAAACCGGCGGAAAAACGGAGGATGCTTTCCAGGACAAGAGGCCTGGCTCAATCATTTTTATCCCCGCCTTGACACGCTATTTCAATATCTCCCTCAAAATGGGCTCATAGCGCTTTTCGATCCAAATCGCGCAGAATCTGTTTATCGAAAGATAAAGGAAAAATCCCGGACAGAGGCCACCAGGTTCCATAAAGAGGCGTCTGAAAAAGGAGTGCCCTTTCCCGAGATCGAGGGCATCTTCATCCCCTTCCAAGAAATAGCCCTGCAGTTTGAAGACCATGAACGACTTGACTTCAGCGAGTTGAGCCTTGAAGGCAAAGTAGCGCCCATGCCTCGAAAGACAATCAATATTGAGGGTCAGTCCCAGTTTGATGACGACCTGGAGGTAAGATTTCCTAGTAAAGGTAGAGTCTCCATGGCACCCCTCGCCGAGAAAATCGCAGAATGGCTTGCTTCTCGAGCCAAGGTCGTCTTGGTGAGCAGAACCGAGCCGCAGGCAAACCGTCTTCGGGAAATCCTGGGGAATTATGATGTACGGGTTGATCAGATAGCCCGGTCCTGGATTGAAATACCTGACATCCCCGGCCTGAGCATATGCCTGGGTCGGCTTTCAAAGGGATTCATCTGGCCGGGTTTGGGCCTCTACGTGCTCACTGAAGATGAAATCTTCGGGCCGAAGAGCGCCAAATCCAGGCCGAAAAAAAGGCCGCGAGACAACGCCCTCAATTGGTCCAGCTTTAGCCAGCTCAAGGCCGGAGATTTTGTTGTCCATGAGGAACACGGCATCGGACGTTACGTGGATCTCGCAAAGATGGAAATAGAGCATAAGGTCAATGATTTTGTCGTTGTCGAATACGCCGACAATGCCAGGCTTTACATACCGGCCGATCGTGTCAGCATCCTGCAAAAATATGCCGGAGCAGATGAAAGAAATCCTAAGCTGGACCAGTTAGGAGGTCGCTCCTGGAATATCGCCAGACAAAAGGCGAAGAAATCCGTCAGGGAGATTGCAAAACAGCTCGTTGAGACCTTTGCCTTGAGAAAATACAAGAAAGGGCACTCCTTTTCTCCACCTGACCATCATTACAGGGAATTCGAAGCCACCTTTGAATATGAAGAGACCCCTGACCAAACCACCGCGATTGAAGATGTCCTGAAAGACATGGCCTCAGAGCAGCCCATGGATCGCCTGATATGTGGAGACGTGGGTTTCGGAAAGACCGAGATCGCTCTTCGGGCCGCATTCAAGGCAGCGTCGGATGGGAAGCAAGTGGCCTTTCTTGTCCCTACTACGGTCTTGGCCGAACAGCACTATGAGACCTTCAAGAAAAGATTGGACGGATACTCGCTCCGGGTCGGCATTCTCAGCCGATTTAAGGCCAAATCTGAGCAGTCCGACATCCTCGGAAAAGTGAGGTCCGGAGAAATCGATATCTTGATCGGTACACACAGGATACTCCAGAAGGATGTAAAATTCACAGACCTGGGCCTTTTAATTGTCGACGAAGAGCAGCGGTTTGGAGTAAGACAAAAGGAGACATTGAGAAAATATCGAGCCATGGTGGATGTGCTGGCAATAACCGCCACACCCATTCCGAGAACCCTTTACATGTCCATGATGGGCGTGCGAGACCTGAGTATTATTGAGACGCCCCCGGAGGACAGGCTTGCCATCCAGTCATACCTGTCCCATTATGATGAATCTCTCATCCTCCGTGCCTTGCAGTTTGAACTGGAAAGAGGCGGGCAGATTTTCTTTGTCCACAACAAGGTCAGGACAATCGACCATATGGCTGACAGATTGAGACAACTGGCCCCGCAAATCCGGTTCTCAGTTGCCCACGGCCAGATGAAGGAAAAAGAGCTAGAAAACACCATGATGCGTTTCCTTCAAAAGGAAGTCGATGTGTTGATCTGCACGACTATAATAGAAGCCGGCCTTGATATCCCTTCGGCAAACACAATTATCATAAATCAGGTGGATCGCCTCGGGTTAGCCCAGATATATCAGTTAAGGGGCAGAGTAGGCAGGTCAAAAGAGAAGGCTTACGCCTATTTGCTCCTGTCTGACAACTCGGAGCTGTCGCGCGACGCGGAGAAGAGGCTTAAGGCACTCATGGATTTCTCTAATCTTGGCGCCGGCCTTCACTTGGCAATGCATGACCTCAAGATCAGGGGCGGCGGAAACATCCTTGGTTTCGC
>JAXHTA010000439.1:0-3423 GCA_034190285.1 Thermodesulfobacteriota bacterium
AGTTTGTTAGTTAAAGGAAAGAAACACGATCTGCTGGGCGCGCTCAGAAAGACCCCGTTAATGGATCATATGGCCTGGGAGGTGAATTACGAGATAAAGAGACCCGGTGTTTATGTGTTCTACATGGAGCCCGCACCTTACTGGGAGCCTGCCGAGGATTGCTTTATCATCCATTACACCAAGACCGTGGTGACTGCATTCGGTAATGATGAAGGATGGGATGAGGAAATCGGCCTTAAGACCGAAATCGTGCCCCTTGCAAGGCCTTTTGGTCTTTATGCCGGCAATGTGTTCCAGGGGATTGTAAGGCTTGATGGCAGGCCTGTCCCTTACGCCGAAGTGGAGGTGGAATACTATAACAAGGACGGACGTTCTGAAGCGCCTACAGATTACATGGTTACGCAGACCGTAAAAACAGATGAAAACGGTGTCTTTACCTACTCAGCGCCCAGAGCCGGTTGGTGGGGATTTGCAGCATTGAACGGGGCGGATTATAAGCTTATGCACAACGGTGAAAACAAGGAAGTGGAACTTGGCGCTGTGCTGTGGATCAAGTTCCATGACTGGAAGGAGAGATAAGGGTCTTGACTAAAACCTGCAAAGGAGAAACGATATTATGAGTAAACGGTTAGTATTCACACTCCTGCCATTTATCGTATGGATTCTATTGCTTCCTAATGATGGAATGAGCACGGACTTGTCCAATGTGGAAATTATGGAGGAGTTAAGAGAACTCAAGAGGAGAATAAACGAACTTGAGGAGGAACTTAAGACAAGAGATCAGGAGATGGAAAAACTCAAGGTAGAATCTGTCAGACGTGAGGATATGGCAGGTGTCATGGAAGAGATGCAATCTGAAGGCGGCCTTTTAGACACGGTGCAGGATCGCCTGTCAGTAAGCGGTCTCATTGAACTGGGCGCAGCATATGAGTCCGTTGATAACAGGGACGGAGGCGATGACGATCAAAGTGACGTGAACCTCACAACAGTGGAATTGACCGTGGGGGCGGAGGTGAACGAGTGGGTCAACGTGGAGACCGTATTCCTGTACGAAGACGCCACCTTTGGAGACGATACCAGTGTCGATCTGGATGTGGGTACAGTCACAATCGGGAATACGGAGAAATATCCGTGCTACTTTACGGGCGGTAAGATGTATCTCCCATTCGGTGCACTGCTGACCCATTTTCCTGATGATCCACTGGTCGATCAGCCGATGACGCTGGGCCTTGGAGAAATTAATGAAAAGGCGGCCCTGGTGGGATTTGAATATCTCGGTCTTGCCATTTCAGGTTACGTTTTCAACGGCGATGTGGACGATTCACCAGAAGATAACGTTGTAGAGTCCTTTGGTTTTGACGTCAATTATACCCTCCCCGAAGACAGGCCTTTTGAATTATTTGTCGGTGCTTCTTACATCTCCAATATAGCGGATACGGACGGTTTGACCGACGGGCTCAATTTAGATGAAATAGAGGATTATGTTGGAGGGGCTGATTTGTATCTCCACTTGGGCTGTAATGATTTCTTTTTTGATGCCGAGTATATGACTGCTCTTGAGGAGTTTGATCCAGGCGAACTGGCAAACGGCGGTGGAGACGGGGCCGAGCCCTCAGTGTGGAATATTGAGGTCGGCTATGAGTGGAATTGGGGCAGGAGTCTGGAGATTGTCCTTAAATACGCTGGTTCCGATGAGACGGAAGGGCTCGGATATCCGGAGGACAGGTATGGCTTTGGCCTCAATCAGGAGATTTTTGAAGGCATCACAGGATCTGTTGCATTCTTTCATGATGAATTTCATGGTGACGACGTAGACGCCAGAAATGACAGGGATGTTATCTTTGGGCAGATAGCCCTGGAGTTTTGAACCCGCCTTAACCTATTCCCTTTGTCCGGGATGGGGCTGGGCGCTCCCGATGTGAGGTCTTTTCATGCATATATCTGAAGGCGTTCTTTCTTTCCATGTCCTAATTTCCGGGGGGGCTTTGGCCGCGGCCGGTACCGCAGTGGGGCTCAGAAAACTTGACTACGAGAGGGTCCCTCAGGTGGCAGTCCTTGCCGCGGCCTTCTTTGTCGCATCATTGGTTCATGTACCAATCGGGCCTTCCGGTGTACATCTCATTCTTAACGGTCTGATGGGCCTGCTTTTGGGATGGGTGGCGTTTCCAGCCATATTAGTCGGGCTGCTAATGCAGGCCATCCTCTTTCAGTATGGAGGGTTGACCTCTTTAGGTGTTAACACTGTGGTGATGTCTCTTCCTGCTGTTATCTGCTTCATTGCCTTTCGAGCCAGAGTGCAGACAGGGGAATCAGGAGTGTCCCTGGCCGCGGCTTTTCTATGTGGATTTGGAGCTGTCCTGATTGGGAGCCTTTTGGTGGCCGCTGCGTTGGTCAGTACTGGCGAGTCCTTCTTTGGCGTTGCAAAAATCATTATATTGGCCCATTTTCCGGTCATGGTCATTGAAGGGTTTATAACTGCGGCCTGTGTGAAATTCCTGAAAGCAGTAAAGCCGGAAATCCTGGAGGTCGTTTATGACGGGTAAAAATATTGATTGCAGTGAATTATTGTCTGGTCCGGTTATCGTCATCTTTGTTGCAGCCTTTGGTCTCCTGCTTACCCTGGCACCACTCGCCATGGCCCACAAAGTATACCTCTATGCCTGGGTAGAAGGAGACATGGTCTATACTGAAAGTTACTTTGGCTCTAAAAAAAAGGTGCGGGGGGGACTCATCCAGGTCTTTGACTCTTCCGGTAAACGACTATTGGAGGGCCGTACTAATGAGCTGGGCGAGTTTGCATTTAAGTCACCTCGGAAGACGGATCTGCTTATCGTGGTAGAGGCAGGCATGGGCCACAGAAACGAGTACAATTTAAAGGCCGAAGAGTTCTCTGATGTCCTTGACGGCAAGATTGAACCAGTCAAGACTGATCTTGCCGCAGGCAAACAGCCAGAAATGGGATCCCCCTCTCATATGTCCCTGGATGCCCGGCAGATACGTCTTATTGTCGAGCAGGTCTTGGACTCACGACTGGCGCCCATTCAGCGGGAACTGGCCAGGGCCCGGAAACAAGAGGGGCCTGGCCTGACCGAAGTTATTGGGGGAATAGGTTACATTTTCGGGCTTATGGGCCTGATCTTGTATTTTCGCGGTCGGAAAGACAGGTGATCTGAAAGGACTGACCGCAAATAGATCCTCGAACCACCTCTTCTTACGATTCTCCAACCTTGCATTCCCTGAATCTTGACTGTTTTGTGCCAAGCATGTATCATTCAGAGAATTTGCTCCGACCCATCTTCCATTTGCCTGTAGGCATGCCGTGTTCTGCCCCCTTGTTGAAGGGAACGACTCATTGAGCAGGAAGGTCTTGTGCCTAACAAGTATCCTGAGGTGTTTTTATGACGGATATTTCAAAGATCGATT